>JAKBTA010000021.1 GCA_021844645.1 Nitrospirota bacterium | reverse complement strand
TATCCTCAGCGATGCAAACAACAGATCCTTTTCCTTTTTTATTAAATCGGTAGCACAACGCCTCTCATGGACAATAAGCTTGTGCAAAGCAAATCGCCCTGGATCAGGAAGATTCACGAGAATTGCACTTCTTTGAGCGAGAGCGACCGCATGGAACGGATGTTCGATCAAATAGTCCATGAAACGGAGGGGTTGTGAATGAACTCCAACCCAGGGAAGAGAAACTGGACGTTCCTCCTCTTCATCCTTCCCGATAAGGGGGGAAAGAAATTCGAGGGAAAAAGACTCTTTTCTCATTAAGATTGTCCAAGTGGGATCTTTCGGATGGAGTGATTTCCAGATAGGATGAGCTTCGATGTCTGCCAGTGTCCTCCTAATCGAAGATGAAACATCAAGTGGCACACCCACCTTGAATCGGGAAAATTGTGCAAAATCAATATCTGTTGTTTGCATCGCTGAGGATACGCCCTGCCATCGGATACCGAATACATTCTGATAAGACATGAAAGCGTTTGTTCCAACGATGACCGCTCCTGACAGAAAGAGTCCTGAATCTCCCATGGAAGAGAGTATCCTCCCTGCCGTCCCGGGGAAAACAAAACCTCCTGCAGACGAAAGAGAAAGGGCGAGTTGTTTGATAACCTCCTTTGCTTCCTTTGTTTCCTGAATGGCTTGACGAATTCCGCCTGAGTCGGGGCCGATGAAAACGGGTTTCTGTTTTCCCTCTTCCATAAACTGAAAATACCAATATTTCCTTCCCTTGACCGTTTTACAGACAAAAGAGCCTTCTCTTCCGGCCAAACCGAAGCGTTCGATAAAAGAATGTTCGAGAGACAAAAGAAGATCTGAATATCGAGCTGAGAAGAATGGAGATAACTTTTTCGCCTGGATCATTGTTTTTTAGCGCAAGGCATCCCGTTGTTCTTTCCATGGAAACAGCGCATCTCCCTCCTCTTAAAGGAGCATCCTGCATTGGTTATACTAATATTACCATTTTAGTATAACCCAATAGGAGATCGATATCGCTGTCAGAATAAGTCTCCCCCACAAAGACGGGAACCATGAAAATCCATAGATTTAATTATTTTCTAACTTTTGCTTACTGGCTTCACGTTTCTTATATTCCAAAAATATTGCGTTTTTCATTCGAGCCAGCCTTGCCGACTCCCGCCCGATTTCCTGAAGAATCAATCCCTCTTTTTCAATTTCCGAAAGTTTTTATTTCTTCAATAGATTTTTCGTCCCACTCTTTTATTTTCACCATTCCTTGCCAGAATATTAGCGATATCAATGGGAAACTGCCTAGAATCACCATCGTACACGCTTTATTTCATAATTCTCACAAAATCGGCCACCAGCTTTTTTTTGACATTTTCCGGGAGTCCGGGAAAAGGAAGATCAGCTTTTGAAAGCAGGATGACAAGATCTCCGTAGTAATCGCTCCCCAGAGCTTCCATTGCTTGATCCGTATCAATTTCTCCATGGCTGTACCGATCCAGAATGGCGATCTCATCAGTGGTCAGAGTTTTCTCTGTTGGACTCTCCATCAGTTTCTCCTTGGGGAAATACCCTTACGGGCATTGAAACGCAGTCTTCCGACGGTCTCTCTCGGGAATGTCACGAACCGACTCCCGCCATTTTCACATTATATCACGAGCCTCTGGGAGCAAACGGAAAGGCCACGGAAGAGGCCTTTTTGTGTCAAAGAGTTTGTCAATTGGAGCTTTTGATTCGTCTCCCTCCTCGATTTTCTCCGGAAACTTCGAGTTAGACATTATTCAGAATCCTGTTCACTTCTTCTGAAGAGATCCTTCTCTAATTGCCAGGAGTTCTAACGGTCTTGAGTTTTCCCGACTTTGTCCCAGGACCGGATTGTTACGGGGAAACACCGAGAATTTCTGCGACTTCACTGACGGTCAACAATTTTGAAAATGGAACGATGGGCGGTTTTTCTTTTTTCCTTCTTTTTCTCCTCGCATTAATATTGATATGGCGTCTTGTTCTTCTTTATCCAGAGGATCTTCGGGAGATCGGCCCTGACCCTCTCTGCGGAACGGACAAGCTCTTTTTCTCCATGTTTTGACAGAATCAGAATCCAGTCGGGGATCTGCTCCAGCGTGTTTTTATCGTTGTAGAAAGTGGAAAGAAGCCTCATTCCCTTTGCATTTTCGATCTCGTCTGGACGGGAATAGTTTGGCAGAACCGACATGGCGAAAAGTATCTTCCAGGGATTTTCCCAGGCTTCCGGATCCGTTCCGGACAAAGAGAGGTCCACCATCTTTTTGAGATGCAACTCTTCGATAAAAATCTTTCCCTCGATCAGCACCCTGCGATTAACGAGCTCGTTCTCCTTGTCGGCCAAAAGGGTTTCTTCAACCTCTCCCATAACACGTTTAACAAGATCCCAATGAGCGTTCAGTTCAGATTCTATCTTGTCCAGGCTAGGCGTTCTTCCAAAAACCAGGCTTGAAACAAGATTTAATGTTACCTCATCTTCATCCATTCGCTTGTCCTTCCCTGGATACTTTCATGAAAGCAATAAATAAACAAAGGAAAGTCAAGAATTGTAAGTTGTTAATATTTGGTCAAGCGTTTTGAGCCACGGATCAAGCTCTCGATAAAGTTCCCTGACTTCTTGAAGAGTTGGAACAACTTCTCCTTCGTGTTGTGGAGGACAATGACAGGACCTCCCCCATCGAGAAGTCAGAGTCAGGGTCTCTCGAAGAGTCTCCCATGACGATTCGTGTTTGACCGCCTGATCGAGAAGTTCTGTGAGATTGTGGGCCATCCCTACCTTAACGACTTTTGCCATAATGAACGCTTTTAAGTAGCGTTCTGTGGCCTGAAAAAGCTGATTCATCGCACTAATCGCATTGTTTCGCCCCATTGCGTTTTCAGAAAAAGCCAAATGCTCTCGGGCTTCGGCCAACAATGAATCGAGATTGAAGGAATAGTCTCCTGGTATGACAAAATTGCTTCCATGAAGAATTCTTCCGTTAATCAGTGCCATTCCAACATATGGTTGCCCTGTCTCAAGACCCCGCCTTACTTCTTGTGGTGTCCAGACCTGAATATCGAAGCCAACAGGGGACTTGATGATTCCAAGAAGCCTCTCCGCTTCTTTTGTCCTCTCCATCGGATCTTTGTCTGTTTCCTTCACGACTAAAAGATCAATGTCGCTGTCTAAAGAATAGTCTCCCTGCAATCGTGATCCATGAAACACGACAAGACTTGCTCCATACGTCCCGACAAGAATCTCTGTGGCGTGAAAGAGAATCCTTTCAAGAACCTCATTATTCTGTAGATCGATGGATTTAATCGCTTCACGATTCTTATATTCCAAAAATATTGCGTTTTTCATTCGAGCCAGACGTGCCGCCTCCTGCCCGATTTCCTGAAGAATCAACCCTTCTTTTTCAATTCTTAAAAGAGTTTCAATCTGTTCTTTTCTCGTTTTTTTGTCCCAGTCTTTTTCAATCATTTTCCATCTCCCGTTTCATCGTTGCCATCTTCCTGACAATCCCTTCCGTCGCTTTTGGAGAGTGAGCAATCTCTTTCGAGAGACGGATCCAGTGGATTGCCGTCAGGCAATTCGGACGGGACTCCCCGCCTGTTTTAAATGCCAGAGACCTGATTGTCATAGCCCAACTTCGACATATTTTTTCCAAAGAAAAAATCGGACTGAATCAAAGACCTTTGCCGTTCGCTTCACCATGATTGCATCAGTCAAGACAATCGCAAGAACGGCAAGACCCAGGGGAACATTCAGGAAGATCTTGAAGAAGACAGATGGAAAAATGATCACCGAAAAATTCATGAAAACAATATATAAATAAATAATGAATGGCTTCCCCAGGAGAAAGATGGATCGCTCTCTTATTGATTGGGGATTCCCCTTTGTCCACTGGCGATATTTGAGAAAATCCCCGTCTTGCTCGATCACTGGCCTTTTCCGCCTGTCAAATGATTGAACGACAGTTCGAGCAGTTCGTTCAACTTCAAGTCCATGTTGAGGGTCTCCTGCTTGAAACTTTTAACAAACTCTGCGGACATGCGAAATTGCAAAGGAACAAGGTCATCGGAAGAAAATCCCCCTCTCCCGGCAATGCTTCCAGCGTTTTTGTTTTTATCGACTTCGAGGTCAGACCCCGATAAAATTACTATTTTGGCCATGACCCCTCCTCCAGGACTCTTCTGCCATCTTTTCCAAAATTGTCACGACACGGATCACACAATGTCGCCAGAAGTTTTTTCTGACCCAGGTGACCAGGCAACCCGCAGCTTTCACAGACATGATAACTGACCGTCTCTGCCTGATGAATCATACGGCTGATTGTGGCGTCGCTCCGATCGATCAGATAAAAACGGAGTCCTCCCAACTTTTGTTTGACTTGCGAAACAACGGGGATTTTAATTTTCATTTTCTCGCAATACTTTTCAATGTCGTTGCAAAGATCATCGATCAGCGGAAGCCAACCTTCGCCATGCTGGAACCCGTACTCACTAAAAGTCGTATCATGATCGCTCGACAGAATCACGGGATGTTTCTCTTTCACTTCTTTGAAGGTCATGACTTCTCCAGTTTTTGTTTGCCTTGTCCCGCCTCTGGCGGGGCAATAAAAGAATTTTCACCACAAGGGTTCAGGGAATCAACGATTTAATTTCCTTCCAGAGATTTCTAATTTCAAAGACAAATGGTCCTTTTGTGGAGACCTCCTCGGCGGTCAGGTGGACAACGTCAACGCCCAACGCCTCGCGGGCCTACTTCCGGGTCAGACGACCGACGGCGTAAAATCCGTATTTCCAGAGGGAATCCCGGGCGTCGATTTCAAGGCATCCCACCTGGGTCGATCCTTCAACGTGCTTCTCGATGTCCCGGGCCAAGGTTTCCGGAAGGTTCAGGAGAACCTCCCGGGGCCGGTCCGCCTCATGCTCTCATCCAACCACCAGGACGACATGCTTTCTCATCATCAGACCTCCGCCATAGCAGTCGGATTCCAGCCCTCATTCTCTCCCTCCCAATAACCACAGGGGTTGCACACCACACGAGTCTTGCCGATCCGATAATCGCTCGAATTGTGCATATGCCCATGAACCCAGAGGTCGGGCTGCGTTTTCTCGATCAGTGTGCACAAATTCGAATAGAAAGCCGCTGAGATTCGGGAACCTGCAAATATAGGACGGTTCGACCTCTCGGACGGAGCGTGATGCGTCACGACAACCGTCGGGCCGGAAAATGATTCCGCAAGCCTCGATTCAAGCCACTCTCGTTCTTCAACATGACGTGCAAGAACATCTTCGCCCGTGATCATGGCCCAGGAGTCATCCTTGACGATATTTTCATAGTCAGGCATCCCGGACTCGCAATCGCGGAGCTTTCTCATTGAGCCCCCGAAATTCGTCCACAGGGTGCACCCCAGGAATCGAACGTTTTGGAGGACCGTTTCCGTACAATCCAGAAAAGTCACGCCAGCCGGGAGGGTTTCCCTGAGTTTCTCCCGATAGGTCGTCCACGTCTCGGAAAAATACTCATGATTTCCAAGGAGGAAAAGGACAGGCCGTCCCACTTCGGTCAATGTTTTCAGATAAGACACAAGACTCGGGATCCGCTCGTCCACATCTCCAGCAACCACAAGAACATCCCCAACGATATGCTCCGGACCAAACGGGAGCGGACGGAGTTTTCCATACCCCCATTGATCGATGTGCAGATCGGAAACAAACTGGATTTTCATCAGACCTCCACAAAGGCTTCCGGATCCCAGTCCGTGTTGACCTCGATTCCCGCATACCCGAATGGATTGCAGACCACCCGGGTCTTGCCGATCGCGTAGTCGCTCGAATTGTGCATGTGCCCATGGATCCAGAGGGCAGGCCCCGTCTCCTCGATCAGCTCGTCCAGGTTCGAATAGAACGCCCCGGAAATGGGGCTTCCGGCAAATTGGGGTGGATTCGAGAGCGCGGAAGGGGCATGATGGGTGATGACCACCGTTTGACCGGAAAAGGGCTTTTCCAGCTCCTTCCTGAGCCAGGCCAGGGAATTCCGATATCGGTAGGCCACATCGATCCACCGGAGCTTGTCCCCATCCAGGGTAATGACATCGAAGTCGTTCATCCCCCTCTCGGCCGCCTTGCCCTGCATTCCCCCGAAGAAGTCGCTCCAGAGGGTGCATCCCAGGTACCGTACCCCGCCGATTTCAAGAGACCGGTTCTCGAGAAAGTGAACCCCAGTTTGGGATTCGACGGCTTTCTGATATCGCCAGAGATCCATCGCAAAGTCATGGCCGTAGAACTCGTGGTTCCCCATCACATACAGGATCGGAACCCGTCCGGCCATGGAATGAAGATACTGGAGAAGCTTTTTCGGCTTTCCGGCGATGTCCCCGGCCAGGACAAGCACGTCTCCCTTGATATCCTCCTTGCAGAGAGGACGGGATCCAAATTCGATATGGAGGTCCGATGCGTACTGGATTCTCATACTGATTTTCCTCAAGAAATTGTGGAAGGAGGTGTGGAATCGTTCATCTATCCTCCGTATCCATCGTTCAATTCATCGGTTTGGCAATTTTCTGGCCTGTCCGGCCGACCTCCATCAGGAGATCAGTTCGGATAGACGCTTCGGCACAAACCCCCAGGACCTCGAGGGAGACGTTCCGAAAATGGGGCTCGGAAAACGACCGGGAATGCGTGTGCCCGTGGAGGTTTATGTCGGCATTCCATTACTCGAGGATTTCCGCCATCAGGATACATTCCCGGGAGTGCCTCCAGGGTCCTTCCGGCCTCTTGGCCGGCTAATGGCTTGCCAGAATCCGGAGGTTCCCCTCCTGAAAGAAGAGAAAGGGAAGTTCGTCTCTCATGACCCGACGGTCTACCAGGTCGATTCCTCAATCGATGAAGATCCACCCGTTCTTTCGGTAGACTTCGGCCAAAACAAAATCGTGATTCACCTTGATCAGGATCTTCGGAACGCCGATCTTCCGGAACACGGAGACCACCCTCTCGACCCAGAATCCGGAATCCCGCGAGTCGATCGCCAGATCCCCCAGATGGAGAAGAGGCGAACAGCCTGAAAGGACTTCCAGAAGGCGCGAATCAAAGTCAGAAGGGTTCACGGCCAGCGTCTGCCAGATCGGGTCGAATTCCTGGTGAAGCCGGGCATGGTGGAAATAGGTGTCTCCGACCACGAAGGGATCCTTGTTCATAATCCTCTCCATCGCCTCGAACGCCCTCAGAAGTCATGGCCCGGGGGTCCAATTTTCCAGGGATTCTGGGCAAGGGGCCGATCGTCTCCTCGGTTACCCATGAATCACTTCTCCCTCTTTGGGCATGAACGATTTGAACAAATCGTCCATGTCCGCCAGGGCGTTCTCCATCGTCTCGTAGGTGGCAAGCGGGATGTGGGTCGCGTCGTCGTTGTCGCAGATCGTCAGATAGATCCGGATCTTCCGGCGCTCCTTCCGGATCTCGAACATCCGGGCCGTCTGCTTCGCAAGCTCGGGGATAGGGAGGATCGTCTTCGTGACCGACCGAGAAAAATAAAGGGGTTTCTGGCTCATTTGCTTCCTCCTGCGTAGAATCCAATCCGTTTTTCCGTCCCGGGGACCTTTTCTTCCAGAGCCTCAAACTTCCCCTCCCGGGCATATCCGGCGAGAAGCCGGAGAATCCGTTTCCGGGACTCCCGGGGCGAGCCCGAGAGCGACCCGATGGCATCCTCCGGGAGAGATTCGGGCACCTTTCCGGAGAGGCCGTACTCTTCGAGTATGTTCCGGTAGAGGGAGGGAAGGATCACCTCCCGAAATTCCTCCGCTGTCGGCTCCCGGACGGAAATCACGGTCAGGCGCGACAGGAGCGGTGTCGACAGGCCTTTCAGATCGTTCGCCGTGAAGACCCATTGGACCTTCGAGGCATCCACCGGGTGGGCCGAGGACAGAAATTCGTCGGTGTATCGTCTGGCCGTGACCGGCTCCAGCACATTCAACAGAAAATCTTCAATCGAGGGCGCATTCGAGGATCCCGACAGGCTTCTTCCGGCCTTGTCGATCTCGTCGAGGATCATAAGCGGGTTTCCGTATCCTTCCAGGAGAAGGTCCAGAATCATCCCTTCCTTCGAGGACCCCCAAACCGCATCGGTCCCTCCCAGGATGAACGAATGGGTGAGACTGGCCGAATTCACGACCCGAGACGGCACACCCAGCGTTATTGCCAGGTCGAGGGCGAAGGCCGTCTTCCCTGCCCCCGGAGGCCCGCTCAGAAGAATCGGCGGAAGAGTCGCCGGCCCCTCCGCCAGACGGGAAATATCGAGAAAGTCCCGCACGACCCGGACGGCATTCGCCAGATGGGGGTACTTGTCGGCCAGACGTTCGCATGTCTCGGCAGTGGGAGGAAAAGCCAGACGGATCCTCTCGTTCTTGAGAACCTTTTCCGCCAGATCGAGCCACCTCTTTCTGTTTTCCTCCTTTTTGGGATTCATGTTTTTCCGGCATTCATCGATCGACCTCCTCAAACTCGTGGGATCGACCGGAAGACAATGGAGGAACGGGTCCCGGATGACATTTTCGAACATATAAAGAGGAATGGGTTCGTCGGGTTCGACTGCCTCGTCCTCTTGGGCGTCGATCTCGGGGGCTCGCTCCTTCTTCGCCGTCGGGCGGGAAATTTCCGATTTCATGAGACGCTTTTTCTGAATCCGGAATCCGGTCATCGACTCCCTCCTGTCACTCTCGGTATGATCCTGACATTGACTCCTTCCACCATATTGATTAGCATCATACAACTAATAAGGTGCATTATCAATAATTCTATTTTTTGGGGGCACTCATGTCAGAAAATCCCACCTCCGGGGACGATCTCCATAAACTCGCGGAACAGGGTCAGAAATTCCTGGAAAAGAGGCGAAGAAACGCCTCTCAGTACCGGAAAAAACTCAAAGAGGAGGGGATCGATTCGACCATTCTTCGGATCAAGAAGGAGGATCTGGACAAGATCCGGGTGATGGCCGACATCGAAGGGACCACCCTCAACGGAATGCTCGAAAAGCTGATCCGACAGGGGGTCCGCTGGCAACGGGAAGTTCTGGAAGAGTACGTGAAGGGAAAGATTTCCCAGGAAGTCGCAGTTAAGCTTCTGAGAGCGAAAAATCCTTCAAACCTCTCCCAACTCCTGGCACTGGAGGGGTTGCCGATTCCGATGAAATGAGTAGTTAGCTCACGCTGAAAAACGCGGTTCTTGGAAATTGACCCTATAAAATCGGGGGTCAAGTTAAAGCGGGAGAGGGTTTCATGGATTCTTTTTTCCCTATTGACGGGATCGAGGGGATTTCTTCCCGTCTTTCCCTTCAGGTTCAGCAACCCTCCACCCATTTCTTCGTATTCCAGGCGACTGATGATCGCTTCCAGACCGGCCCGTCGGGCGGTCAACCGCTTGAACCAGGAGCTCTGTTCATTCGGCCCCTGGATCTTTCCCTTGCGAGGAATGGCCACCTTCGGGACCTTTTCCAGAAGGTCCGCTTCCCGTTCCTCCTTGCTCCGGTATCCCCGGTCCGCCGCCAGCATCGACATACGATCGTACTTTTTTGAGGGACTCCTGAAAGATCCTGTCCAACTCGGCCTGAAAAAGATGGGCAATCTTTTGTCGGACCATCAAAAACCTCCTTGCCTAAAATGCTCAATGGTGACGGGGAAGTTATTGAAAGCCTTCTGAACTTGTTTTTCGTATTCTTCTCCCCAACAACTTGAAAACAGTAAGACGACATCGAAGGAGTCGAGATTTTTTTCCCGTATTTGCCGAATCAGGTCATCCATCGAAACTGTCCGATTCTCGGTGGCATCGAAGGGCTTGTTGAATGTCACATTATATTTTTCCGGGATGACACAGTCCGGATTTATAAAACCATACAATGACGACAGAATAACCCACCTTGTCGTGTGAGCTTCAACGATCTTGAGGTCTTTACAGAACCGTTCGCCTATATACGCAATGCGAGCTGGGGTCGGCCCGGCATTCGGATTTTTATCCCAAATTTTCGTTTTTGTGCAGGCAAGAACCCCGAGAACTCTTGGCGAGGAGAGTTGTCCCGGATCTGAAGGCTTTCTGGAGGTCACAGGAAAAGACTCGATTCTGGGTAGCGAGAATGAAGAGGAGTCTCCAGCTTTGTTTGGATTGCTGTTATCGCGTGCATTCTGTCTGTCGTCCCTCTTTCCTCTTCCGCATTGGGGAGAGAGAGGACATGAGATCGGTGGATCTTTAGAATTACAGAAGGATTGTCCAAAGCGCCAGAGTGCCTTGTCGATATCCAGTGAAACCATCGGCCGAATTTTCTCACCTTCCTGAATCACGTGTCCTTTAACTGCGGCTCTCCAAAGGGCGGGTACCTGCTGCTTGTTTGACAGTTCAGACCCTGTCTCGGCTCCTCGCACCACGCATTGAGTAACCCTTTCGATGTGAACGTCCACAGGTATGGGAACAGGCTCAAGGTTCTTGAGGGTAAGTCCTGCATTGTCCCGCATCATGCGGATCCACAGAGGACCGATCTTTTTTCCCTTGAGGTAAGGAAAGAATTTTCCTTCTTTACGGATATAATCGAGTACGGCGGTGGCATCCATTCCATGGGCGAGAAAAAGGTTCAGGGGATCTCCGCCGAATTGTTCCAGAAACGTCCGGGAGAGAGTTGTCCAAGTATAAAGATCCTTATCCTCTCTTTCGTCATCTTGTCCCATTAGAAGCCCTGAAACAAGAAGATCCCTCCTGAGCTCAATCGGGTTCCGCCGAATGACCTCCCGGGGATTGAAAAGAGACCGATATGTTGGATTTGCGAACGCCTTTCGGGCAAGGTCCCAAAGATCGTCCGCCTTTCTCTGGTAGTCAATTGCCACCACAAGTGTCAGAAAGAGGCGATACTCTGCCGAATCCCGGACAACGCCTTTGGGCAGAACATCCTCCGGCATGGGAGGATTGGGAAAGGCTTGGAGGATAATAGAGACCATGTCTCTCGGTGGATTTTTTTGCAGGGGTTTTTTTGAGATTGATGCGAGGGTGTCTTGTACTTCCAAGTACGCCTTATGGGCTTTTTCCTTATATTGATCTAAGGGGAAAAACCGTTCTGCACACTGGAAATCTTGGAGGACCAAATCATACTCCCCGATTTTTCGATAATCCTCAGCTCTCCAGAAGTAAATATTTCCGTCCTCGCCATAGCTCTTCAACAAGTTGAGATAAAACTCTTCTCCCAACCTCCTGTCTTGCCGGAACAATGATCTTGCTTCAGGTAGCTTGCCGTTGGTGATCGACCAGTTTGTCATAGAGGTTTCTCCTCAAAAGAAAAAATATCCCGAAAGTGATCGCGGATTCTTGTTGACTGATGATCGGGTGGCTCATGGCAGTTCACAGCGACAACGTATGACTTCTTGCCGGTCGCACCAAAAATAAACCTGTTTGTCCCTTCTAGAACATGGGACAGCGAAATCCCAATACACTGCCATCACTGGACCTCTTGGGATGAAAAATGACACTGACGTGAGGCCTCGGGGAACCGGAACCACGACGCACGTTTGACAAACCGATCCTATTATTGCGAGGATCAAAACAGATGGATTGGGGGTACCCGGTCGGCGAAGGGCCTTCGGAAGAAATTCCGGGGCCTTTTCGTTTTTCAGGGAAAGCATCGGAGATCCCGCCCGTCCTGCTTTTCAAGAAGGTGGGGAAGGAGCTTCTTCTCCATGACCTCATACGTCCGGATCGGCTGATCCGGTCTCAAGATCGAAAGTCCGATCGGTCGCGCCAGCAGGTCGGCAAGCTGAAGACCCAGGTGATTGGCCTTCTTGTCTACAAACACCACATCGAACGGATACCCTCTCCCTTCATCCCTGTTTTTTCGCAGAGCCTCCGAAACTCACTTTTGAGCTCTCCATCTTCATTCTTGCCCCGTTTCTCAAACAGAAGATGCGTTTTCTGGCCAACGACACCTTCATTCGAAAGAAAAGAATCGACTTGGATGAGCCCGGATTCAAGAGCCAGATGGTAGGGGTTTTCCGGGTTTTCGTTTTCTTTCAATTCATTTTTTCGAATCACCACGCACCCCAGATGAAAGGTCACCTCCCCGATGATCTGTGTCAGTTCCGTCATAAAATGCTCTTTCTTGTCTGATGAGTTCAGAAAAGAGAAGTCCTCCATCCCTTTTCGGAGTGCATGTTCGTGAAGGATCACCGCATCGTGGCCGAAATGCTTCATCTTGAAGCTCTGAAGGCGCGGCGTCAGAATGCCAATATAATCGGCCTTTTTCAGGATGCAAAATACCAGAACGAAGATCGGATAATGAGGATCGATGGTCATCAGTCCATGATCGCCACTTTCATCAACAAAGACAATATATTCGGAGAACTCTTCTATCATCGGCTCCACGCTAATCCGTGCCGCCGTTTTTAACGGACTCAGCTTTTTTCAGAAGCTCGATCAGATCCAGATTGATGCTGGTTACCGCCCAGTCGGGTTCCTGGTTGAATGGTTTCTTCACATAGTACGGGCCTTCGCACTGGTCTCCATCCACCAGAACAATGGCCAGAAGGAACTTCTCTGACTGGTTCAGTGCGGTGATGATCTCATTTTTGGTCACTGTAATCGTCGTCTGGCCCTTGGCCCGTCCCTTCACCTCGATATGCCGGGGGGTCAGAGATGCGCCCGTTTTTCATGGGCGGCATGGAGGTGATATCCCACCCGCATTTCTCGGCCGAGACATCCTTCGTCTCATATCCCATAGCTATTTCCGCATCGGTCACCACCTGCATGGCTAGCAGTTCGATCCGCCTTCTGGCCTCAGCATCGACTGAAAAGCCCTGCGTTCGACTCTCCTGTGTCAGAAGCCCTGCCGGAATCACCAGTGCCCCGCCCACAACAATGGGAGGAGAGGAGAGAACATTTCTCATGCCTTCCAGCTCTTTTTTCCGGGTATAGAGACGATTTCTGAGATCATCGAGCCTTTGCCGGGTATTTTCCACAGTAAGCCGAACATCCTTTCCGGCAGACAGATCCTCCAGCGTCTTGGTCAACCGGTCATCCCAGAAGGATATCTCCCGAGTCAGGCGTTCCTGGACGGCGGCCAGTGTCTTGTCGACCATCTGCTCTCTTCGGAAACGGACTTCTATAAAATGCTCCGGAACCAGTTTCCCCGAGGCAAATTCAAGAGCTCGGTGCTCACAGTCGGGGCCGATCCAGGGGGCCCCAAGAATCTCCTGGATCTTTTCTCTGTCTGCAGGGCGAAGAGGCTCGAGATCGAGATGGGGTGCCCATCCCGCATGGCGCACGGATCCGTCAGGATCCATCTCCACAAACTGAAGACGGCGAGAGACAACTCGTTCGGGATCGGAACCCTCCCGAACCGCATGATCCAAAATCAGAAGAAGACGGGGGGTTCCCCCGGAATCATTCGGGTCCACCAGAATCGTTCCCTGCTTCAGGGTATTCCGGTACTCTTCGAGGACAAGATCGGTCACCGACTGCATGAGAGGATGTCCGGGATGAAGAAGTGTGGCCATCGGGGTCTCTGCCTTCGACGGGAGACGAATGAATTGTTTTTCGAAGGTGACCCGCTCGTATCTTCTTGTGATGGGTCCCAAATAGCGAGAGTCCCTGCCCGCAATCAACCGGTCCCGATCCCGGATCCTGCCCGACCCGGTTCTCTGTGACGCGATTACCGACCGGATTGTCCAGAAAGCGATTTCTCTGGAAATGGTTGGAGAGTCGTATCGAAAAAAACGATTTCGGGGAGACCATTCTGACCCCCCCCCCTGAAATTGGAAATCAGGGGTGTGAGAGATTTGGGGTTTAGGGGGTCAGTGATTTGAAATTGAGGGGGGTCAGAATCGTGAAATCCGGCAGTCGGCCTCTGCGCCTGTGACAACGATCTGATCTGATTCCCGACGAGGGGGTGGGTCAGGGGGCAGACAGGGTGGCAACCTTGGCAGGAATCCGAGTCTTTTTTGGATCAAGGCAAGGTTGCAATCATGACAGGAATCAGTGGCAATCTTCGCGAGAATACGCAGTGACATGAGGGGATATTAATTAAGGTGAGCAGGTAGTAGGCAGTAAAACTGCCTGGCCGTCCCTATTCCGATTCCTTATAGGAACCCTCCTTCTGGTCTTCCGGAGTAGGGGGGATGGAATGCGCCCCCCATGATCCGGTTAACCACATTCGAGAAAATTACCCTTGAAAAGTGGCACAAAATAGTATATACTTTTGTGCAAAAGGAGGGTGGCATGTATTCAAAGATCATTTTGAAAAAGATTCAAAGTTTTCCGGAAGGGGAACCATTTGTGGCGAATATGTTTCTTGAAATCGCTCCCTATACCGCCATCCGGCATACCTTGTCCAGACTCGTCAAATCCGGACATTTGATGAGGGCGGCAAGGGGTGTCTACGTTCGGCCAAAAATGAACCGGTTTGTCGGGCCCATTCCTCCAAGTTCCGAAAATATCGTCAGGTTAAAGAGCGAAGGCGAAATGATCGGCATCACTGGGGCAGAGGCGGTTCAAAGATTGGGTCTGTCGACGCAGGTCGTCCTGAAGGAAATCTTTCTTACGTCGGGAAGGTCTCGCAAGATCCGTCTTGAAAATGGACGAGAGATTCTTCTTCGTCATGCGGCGCCCAGGAAGCTTATGCTGGCAGGTCGCCCTGCCGGAGTTGCCCTGACCGCTTTGTGGTATCTCGGCAAAAACGGAGTCACGACGGAAACGATTCATCAGATCCACAAACGCCTTCCTCCTGAAGAATTCGAGATTTTAAAAAACGAGACTCATTTGATGCCTTCATGGATGAGGGAAAAACTTCTGAATTCTGGGGAGGAGGTCGCTGGTGGCCGATAGATTTCTGAATCTTGCAAATGAAGAGAAGAGGGAAATCTTTATCGGTTTACAGGACAAGATGAAGATGTCTCCTGTAGCAATCGAAAAAGATATCTGGGTCTGTTGGGTTCTCCAGACACTTTTTTCCATGCCGGAGCATCCGAGAATGTGTTTTAAGGGAGGCACTTCTCTTTCCAAGGTGTTCGGAGCTATTTCAAGGTTTTCAGAAGATGTGGATGTGACCATCGATCATCGGACGGAGAATACTTTGGAGATGGATCCGTTCAAGAAAGGAATCGGTAGAGATAAGATTGATTTGATTGCTGATGAATATTTAAAACGGACTGTAATAATGGTTAGAGAATCCATTGCTCCCTATTTCCGTAAAAGAATCGAAGAAGAATTCGGGAGTAATGGATTCTGGCTCGATATTGATCGGACTGGAGAGAAGTTGACGATAGGATATCCATCCGTATTCGATCAGTCTGACAGAAGCCGTTATATGGCATCGAGTGTGCTTGTTGAGTTCGGAGGCAAGAATTCGATTAATCCGCAGGCATCTATTAAAGTACAGACAGAGATCTCTAAGTTTTTGCCATTAATCGAATTACCAGAAGCCTATGTCGATATTTTGGACCCGAAACGCACTTTTTGGGAAAAGACTACACTAATACATGTTGAATGCAATAGGCAAAAGCCACGAGAGAGATTTGACCGGCTTTCGAGACATTGGTATGACGTATATAAGCTGTCAGACCATGAGATTGGCTTGACTGCTATGAATGAATTGCCTCTTCTTGAAGATGTTGTCAAATATAAAACGACCTTCTATAAATCGGGCTATGCCCACTATGAAGATTGTCTAAATGGAAAATTTCATCTCTATCCGTCAAGTGATGAGATGCGACAAAAGCTTGAAGAAGATTACAATCAGATGATCCTTAGCGGAATGTTTCGCGACGATCCTCCAGTTTTTAATGAGATAATGAAGCGGACGCAAGATCTTGAATCAAGAATCAACCAGTGGACTATTAGAGGACTTGGAGGATGTCAGCATCAAACAGTCGACTCTGGCCCCATTTACTTGGAAGAGGACGCAGAAACTTTTGGACCGAAATAATTGGCTCCTCAGAAGAATTCGTGGGTGACATAGGGGTAGATCGGAACGATAAAATGTCCGCATAAAAAAAGAACCATAAAATGTCCGAAGCGGACACTTTATGGTTCCCAACTCATCTCGGATGGTACAAAATCATCAAATGGTGGAGGCGGCGGGAATCGAACCCGCGTCCGGAAACAGTCCGCTAAGAACCACTACATGCTTAGCCCTTTTTTTTGTCTGGCCACTAGAGGGAGAAAGGACACACCCTTTTCGCCGCGAGCCTGGATCTGTGTCGCTAGCGGAACCCAGGCGGGTTCCGGAAGCCATCCTGTCATCTCGACGCCTCCGGACCAGGACAGGCACTGGTACCGGTAGACGCTAGCTCACCTGACTTTTAGATCAGGCAGCAAGTGCCATTTCGTTGTTGGCAGTTGTGTTGTTTCCCGGATGATTTACGAGGAGCCAGGAGTCCTCGGCATGCGATTCTTGCTTTCTCATCCCCGTCGAATCCAGTGCGCCCCCGGATAACCGGAGATAACCGGATAAAAGTATCAGAGCCGCTGAATAAGGATGGTGCAAAGATGCATTATACCACCCCACTGGTCTGTTCGCCAAGCATCATGCAAGTCCCTCAGGAAGGGCCCCTTTTTGAACTTCTAAATGCCCGCTCAATATCCCGATGGGCTTCGCGCTCCCTGATGGCTTCCCTCTTGTCTCCCTGTGTCTTTCCCTTGGCCAGGGCAATCTCGGCCTTGAAGCGTCCAGCCGAAGTCACGTAGATCCTGGTCAGAATAATCGTATACCCCTTGATCTTGACCAGACCCATAATCCGCTTGATCTGCTTTTTATGGAGAAGAAGCTTGCGTTTTCTAAGCGGCTCATGGTTTAGAAAGCTTCCGGCTGAATAAGGACCGATATGGAGCTGATGGACAAAGGCCTCCATATCGTCAATACGAACGAATGCATCCCCCAGATTTGATCGCCCTTCACGAAGTGCCTTGACCTCCGTACCCAGAAGCACAAGCCCCGCCTCAAACCTTTCAAGAATCTCGTACTGGAACCCGGCTCTTCTATTATTGGCAACTGTTTTGCCTGATGGAGCTTTAGGGGGAGTCGCCACTGAAAGGCCTCCTCGTTGTCTCCATTACTTTTTGGACGGTTTCTTCGAAGATTTTGCTCCTCTCGGGTCTTTCCATTCCTTTTCCACCATCCCTTCAAGAAGATGGACGAGAAGACGAATGCCAACACCGACATTTCCCTTGGGTTTATAAGGCTCGTCGGATTCCACCCATGCCGTTCCGGCGATATCCAGATGAAGCCATGGACAGTCGTCGACAAAGTTTGAAAGAAACGCCGCAGCGGTAATCGTTCCCGCACCGCGCCCACCCACATTCTGCATGTCGGCAATCGGGCTTTTGATCTGCTCGTAGTACTCTTCAAACAGAGGAAGTTCCCATCCTCTTTCTCCGGAGATTTCTCCCGCCTCAAGCGCTCTTCCCACAAGGTCCCGATTGTTGCCCAGCACACCGATGGCATGAGAGCCAAGGGCCACGGTAACAGCACCGGTCAAGGTCGCAAGGTCAATCGTCAACTCCGGCTGAAATGTCTTGATTCCCCAGGAAAGGGCATCCGCCAGAATGAGCCGACCTTCCGCATCGGTATTGATCACCTCTATCGTTTTTCCGTTAAAAGCGGTCAAAACATCGCCTGGCTTGTTAGCGGTTCCACTGGGCATATTTTCGGTCGCAGGCATGATCCCGACAATATGAAGGGGAATATCAAGATCGGCGCAGGCCATCATCGTTCCCAAAACAGCGGCACCACCCGACATGTCACCCTTCATCGCCTCCATCTTCTCAGCTGGCTTCAAGGAAATGCCACCCGAATCAAAAGTCAGGGTTTTCCCAACGAGAAGAACAGGCTTTTTATTGATGGGCTTCTTAGGCTTGTACTCAAGACGGATCAGACGGGCAGGCTCGAGGGAACCCTTGGCAACCCCCGCCAGGGCACCAAGACCCATCTGCGAAATCGTCTGGAAATCATAGCTGACAAAAGAGATCTTCCTGGCAGCCGCTTCCTTTGCCGCAGTCTCCGATATCATCGATGGAGTGGCTACATTCGCAGGATGATTGCCCAGATCGCGGGCCAGATAAACGCCCCTGACAACCGCCCTCGCAACGGAAATCCCCCGGCACTGCTTTTTCTCGGACTCCTTGGAGGAAGAAATCCAGAGTGCTTCAAGTGGCTGGGCCTGCACTTTCGGCTCTCCCTTGTCTTTACCTGTTGTTTTGTAGATATCAAACCGATAAAGGGCCAGAAGAGTCCCCTCGACAACCGCTTCAGATGCCAGGGCAGCATCTTTCAAGGCGCCGGAAAGAGTTGAAAGAAGCGTTTTGATCCGGCGCTTGGAAGCAGCCTTGGCAACCTGTCCCGATACCCGGCGAAGGCCCTCGTTCGTCAGCGACTCCTTATTCCCCAACCCGGCCAGGATAAGATGCTGCGGCGACATTTTTCCAAGAGTCGGGAGGATCATCACATCCCCGCGTTCTCCCCGGAAGGCACCATCATCCAGGATTCTGGAAAGCTCCCCCGAAAGAGCTGCATCGATCTTCTTTTTCAGATCCCCGACAACCCGACCATCATCAAAAACACCAACAACAAGCCCCATTGCCGGGTGAACCAGAGGATCCCCCGTCATCGTTTCAATCTTGACCAATTCAGGATCCACGCAGACACCCCTTCCCTAACCTTGTAAAAGGTTTAAAAGAACATTATTGTCGTTTTTTCCAATACCCTGTC
>JAKBTA010000087.1 GCA_021844645.1 Nitrospirota bacterium | reverse complement strand
TCATGCCGGGGGTGATCTTGTCGCAGTTGGTGAGGCAGAGCATCCCGTCGAAGGGGTGGGCCATGACCATGGTCTCGATGGCGTCGGCGATGAGCTCCCGGCTGGCCAGGGAGTACCGCATGCCGCCGTGGCCCATGGCAATGCCGTCGTCCACGCCGATGGTGTTGAACTCGAAGGGAACGGCACCGGCCTTGCGGATCTCCTCCCGGGCGATCTCGCCGAGACGGTTCAGGTGAACGTGGCCGGGAACGATCCCCACATAGGAGTTGGCCACGGCGATGAAGGGTTTGTCCATGTCGGCATCGGTCAGGCCGCAGGCCTTCAGGAGACTTCTGTTGGGGGCCCGGTCGACCCCTTTTTTCATGATGTCGCTACGCATATGGGGAGATCCTCTCGAAATTCGTCAACGTTCAGGCGAGTGGTCGTGGAAGAAAAATCGCGGCAGATTGTCTGCGATTCTTGTATTTTCTCTGATTTGCCGGACAAATCTCAAGAGAAATTCTTGAGATTTTTTCCAAGTCGGGAAAAAAGACCTATGGATGTGCTCGCTGGAAAGGTCGCCATCGGAGGCAGGAGAGTCCCGAGACTTCCTAGTCGGACCAGAGGATGGCTCGAAAGAGGACACTACTAAAGTTGGACTCCGACATACCTTCAGTCGATTGCGAAATGTCAAGACAGGGCAAATAATTCAAGCAACGTTCCCCTTTAACACTTTACTCAACCCAAAATTCAGAGAGGAGCCTAGAAGTTTCAGATCAGACTGATATCGCGATCAACCACTCTCAAGGAGGATGCCATGAGTTGCAGCAGAAAGCCTAAAAAGGCATTAGCAATTTCAATTTTCCTCATTCTCTTTTCCACAACTGCCGCCTGTACGATGTTTGACACATCCTTTCCTTTTGCCCAAAGCCATTTCACATACCCCAACAGCAACGTAAAACCTCTTGGACACGCCACTGGGGAAGCAAGTACGACATCACTTATGCCTGACTTCAATGATCCGAACCTTGAGTCGGAAGCCATCTCAAATGCCCTGAGCTCTCGTGGAGGGGATGTTCTCATCAACTACAATGAACGGCAACTTGTCACCATGGTACCGCTGCTGGTCTTCACGATCTATACAACCACCGTTCAGGTAGAGGGAACCGCGGCAAAAATGACTGTCGGAGAGCAGAACCTTCACTAAAAATGGCAACTCGGCAATCCTTTCAAGGAGGATTCAATGAAAAAACGTCACCCCATCGCACCGCTCACATTGGCACTCTCCCTACTCCTGATGGCCGGGTGCACATACTCTTTCGGGGTCCGATCCAACAACCTTGAGTTTGTCTACCCGAATAGCAATGTCACCCCCATGGGAGAAGTTTCGGCTTCGGATTCGGAGACAACATTTCTGTCCCCAAAAGTTTTTGATGCCAACGAGATTAATGCCATTGTCCAGAAAGCTCTGGCAGAAAAAGGAGGCGATGTTCTCTTGAACGCAGTCATCACTTACAAGCTGACAATGATGCCGATCATTCCCCTTATGACAACGGAGGTCCATATTACAGGAACGGCAGCCAAAATGACGGTGGGAGAGCAGAATCTCCATTAAAAAACATTAACATCATAGATATTTACAAAAAAACGATTCAAATTCAGTGGATTAGGACTGACATCAATCAAGCAAGGACACAGCTAACATGAAAATCCTTACGAAATATAAAGTTTTTTATTACGCATCAGTTTTTTCTGCAATCATCGGCCTGGAAGGGTGCGCCTCCCTTTCAGGCCTCCCCTCAGGACTGACCAGCAACGACCTTTCTTCGCTTCCTCGCGAGTCGGCAGGAGCCAACAGGATTTTGATCTTTCAAGCCAACAAAAACTGCAAATACTATGTTGATGGGCAGTATCTTGCCACAGGAAAGCGGGTACGGGTCATCCTGACAAACCATCCGCATGAAGTGGACTGCCATGCCAGAGGATATCGGGTCAAGAAGGATTACATTCAACCACCATACGATCAGGACACTACAATCGGTTTCACATTCTTTATAGGAGACCGACTCAAGTCAGAGGAGATCGGCTCCGCAGACCTCTCCAAACAGACTCTCAAGAAAAAGCTTTTTTCGTCCGTCGACCATCCACGTTACAGGATGCGGGTCAGCTCTCGAAAGTTTGCCTTTGTCATAGGAATCGAACATTATGCCCCCGGGATTCCTCCCGCCACATATGCACTCCGAGACTTCAAAGCTGTCAACGCACACCTCATTGCACTGGGAATTCCTCCACGACACATCAAGAGACTTTCTGACACGACCGCCACAAAATCCAGAATTCAAGGAGGACTACGTTGGCTCAGAAAAAACGTCAAACCAGGCGCAACCGTATTCATATACTTCTCTGGCCATGGGGCTCCATCCGAGAAGGGGAACGCTTATCTCGTCCCCTATGATGGAGATCCATCGGACCTGAGGCACTCAGGTATCTTATTGGCCAGCTTCTATGACGAACTCCAGTCACTTCCGGCCAGAAGGATTGTCGTGATGATCGACTCCTGCTTCTCAGGAACGGGAGGCCGATCGGTGATGGTGGCAGGGGCCCGGCCTCTTGTTTCAAAGATAAAAGCGGGATTCGTATCATCCTCAGGAAAATTGATCGTCTTGAGTGCGGCCAAGTCGGATCAGGAATCCGGGGTGATCAAAAGGGAGGGGCATGGGTTGTTCACGTACTATCTGCTCAAGGGATTGAACGGAGGAGCGGTCAAGAAAGGGCACATTACTGTGCAGGAGCTCTTTGCCTTCCTCAAGCCGAAAGTCGAAGATCAGGCAAGCCTTGACAATAGATCCCAGACACCGACGATGGCACCAAAGAGCTCACAAGATATTGGCTCCATCAGGATTCGGTAAGATCCCTGATTATTGATCCAAAACGGAAAGTTTGGACATGAATGAACGTGCGCACGCCTCGATAAGATGGCGATCCACCCATGGCGGCTTTTATCATTATCAACGAAGATCAATAACAAAAAACAATATATACAAGACTGCTTATCAGTACAGGAGATGCCCGAAACCATTCAGGAAAAAGCCGAATTGGATATCAACCTATGTTATCAGTAAGATGCCAAGGATACCCCATCACATAACCTGGGAAGGGTTCTGCGTCCTAGCCAAGCTTCAGCTTCAGCGGGTCGACCTGAGGAATTGCGTTACCGGACCAATGTCCCGCACTTTTACCGAAAAGGAGACTTGTCGAATGAACGAAGGAATCCAGTAGAAATCACCAACCGATGGATGAATCCCATGAAATATGCAATCGAGATTTTTTGATTTTCTTCTTTTATCATATCATTTTATTACTCAAAGACATTATCTTACACTTTTTTTCCTCAACAGCTCAGCCTCGCAAAAACTCTTCTCTCGCAGTTTCCACGAACGGAAACCCTCTTACAATGTAGGAATGACTTATTCCCCTCCCTCATCGATCCCACGAACGATCGACGCCACAAGCTCCGTTCGACTCCGGACCCCCAGATGCCGAAAGATATCATACATGTGATCCTTGACCGTTTGAAGGGCAATCCCCAGCTTCTCGGCAATCTCCTTGTTGCTCCGGCCTCGGACAACCTCAAGAACAATCTCCGACTGGCGCGCCGAAAGAGCAAACCTGCCCAAACCTTTGGAAATGAGCGGGATCTTCCGGTAGGATTCGAGGATAATCACACGACCAGGTCTTTTATCCTTAAGTGCCAAAGGGCCGGAGGGCGATACGGGAAGGACCCGACAATGATAGACCCCGCGTTCCGTCTGGACAATCGGAGACGGATCATCGGGATGGTCAAGGCACCAACTGAGATCTGTCTTTCCCAAGATCGTTTCGGCCCGGTCATTTCGGTAGAGCAGATTCTTCTCCCCATCATAGACGAGCACCCCGGGCTTTCCGCAGAGAGCAGGATGCTCTCTGAGCGTCACAAGCATCATCGCCCGGGACAGATGATGAGCCAGCAGACTGCCGATATCTCTCTCCCGGTCGGAAAACTCACCGTCGTCCTCTTGCCTGAGAAGCCAAACCCCGCCCAGTCTTTCCCCATGGCAAACGAGAGGGAGAAAGAGTGAAAAGGCTGCCGGAATTCTGGAAAAAAAATCACGAAAAAAGCTCGTACTTCTGAAGTCTTTTCCAGAAAAAAGATCGACAAACCGGAGAGCAGAGGGGCTTCCCTCCCCAAAGGCCGCCTGGGCCAGCGGATCGATTCTCAGATAGAAGAGTGCCCACTCGCTCGACCAGGAAGCCCCTGGGGGACAGCTCTGGTATCCGTTAATCTCCCACTTTCCGCTGCATGTATCCACGGGAATGTAAAAAAGAAAAGGCGCAATAGGGAAGAGCTTTCCAACCCCGGCGCGAAGAACCGAAAGCAGATCCGACTTGTCGGAGGCATCGTAAAGGCGGCCCATCAGATCGATGAGATTTTTGCAGGTGTCGGAGGACATGGGATCCATGAAAGATCTCCTGAAACCGTCTCTCGTATGCAATGCATGCACGCGGCACTGATAGCATACGGGAAAACATCAACGAATATCGGTCGTTTGTCTAGCATTATGTATTAATAATGACAAGAAGCATCATAAATAAAAAAAAAATAAAAAAATATCCTACTTAAGTA
>JAKBTA010000086.1 GCA_021844645.1 Nitrospirota bacterium | reverse complement strand
GGGGCCAAAAACCCTCTGGAATCCACGTCTGGGAGTCTGGTATCCCAATCGCACTGTCCCCGTTTTCTGAAACTGATGGACGAGACGGGTCACTTGCTGGCGGGAAAGCCCAGTCATCCATATTGATCACCATGCGCCATCCATTATGAACGATTTGACCCCTTGTAGACGCATCTCTTGGTGGAAAGACGAACTCCCTTTAAGACTCATACCATATTGGATGAGGCTTTTTTTTGCTTTTTTTCCCGACCCACACTATCATGTTTTTCATGCGACGTGCCGCAAGGCACGTGCCCGCAAAGCGGGCAACTAGGGCCGGAACGGTCCGAAGTCAAAGCCTCCGGAGAGGACAATAAGACGCGAAGGTCCAAACGCCTTCGCGCATCCTCGGCGAAAGAGGAACTTTCGGTCGTGAGACTGGAAACCCCACCTAAAGCGCTTAGGTGAGGGAGAGTTCATTGTTTGGGCCGTTTTGGGGTACCCTTTAGGGCCCTTTCAACCATGGTATCTGCACGATTCGTGGCTATGGCCTTTTGGCTGATGGTCCGGGATCATGATCGGATGGCAAAAAAGAAATATTCCCCGTAGTCATTTGGAGAGGTGGCCGAGTGGTCGAAGGCGTCCGCCTGCTAAGCGGATGTGGGGCTAAAACCCCACCGAGGGTTCGAATCCCTCCCTCTCCGCCATTTGAGACTTCCATTGTATTTCCGATAATTCGACCGTTAGACCAGCTGCAAGATTCGACCGACCCTGAAGGAGTCTTTCCATGTTTTCCCACGACAATATAAATGCCCATCTGACAAGTCTCCATGAGATTCTTCCCTCAGGGGCATTTTCCGGGAATCATGAAAAAATTCTTTTTTCTCTGGGAAAAACCCACGTTACGATCGCTGGTCTTATCGACTTTTTCCTGATCATCCTCATGGGTATTCTTGTTCGCCGGGCAGTCATGAAGGCCCTGACACTCAAGGCCGAGCGGGAAGCCAACGGTCAATCCAGAAATCTCATCTTGCTTGGATCAAAGCTTGCGGGGACGATTGTTCTTTTTCTTACAGGGCTTTTGGCACTTGATAATATCGGAGTCAAGCTGACGTCTGTCGAAGGCGTGCTGGGTATGGTTGGTCTTGGTTTTGGAATCGGGCTTCAGTCGGTGGCCGCGAACGTCATTGCCCTTGGGGTGATTCTGGCTGAAAAATCTGTCCAGCCCGGAGATATTATTGAGATCGACGGCATCGTGGGGACCGTCAAGGAGATCCGTCCAAGAAGCACCGTAATCATGAGTACGGATAACATCGCTGTTATTGTTCCCAATGGACATTTCATCTCAAACAAGGTCATCAACTGGAGCCATCTGGAAGCCAAAATACGGGCCCATATCAAAGTCGGTGTAGGGATGACCCAAAAGGATCTTGATTCAGCTGTGCGAATCATGAAGGAGGTGGCGGGGAACCACCCTCTGATTCTGAAAGATCCGGCGCCGGATGTATGGTTTGCGTCTTTTGGTGAGTCAACATACGATCTTGATCTTGTTTTTTGGCTGAAGGACGCAACGGTGCGTTATCAGGTGACGAGTGATCTTGGCTTTTCCCTGAGCAAGGCGTTTAATGATGAGGGCGTGAATATTCCCTATCCCATCCGGACGTTGTTCGTTAATGAGCCTGCTTTGGGGGCTCCCATCCAGAAATCTCCTGTCAAGGGGTAAAGCTTCGTGGCGATGTCCCATGAAAGGTCAGCTTCGGGTACTTCTCTACCGCATATCTGAGGGCCCATTCGTTTCGGAAAAGTGCTACGGGTTTTTTGTCCTGGTCATAGACGAGCAGTGTGTCCAGCGTTCCGGAAAGTGCCCTTATCATTGCATCATCCCCTGTAATCCATCTGACGCGGTCGTACCCAAGTGTGTCGAGTTTGACCGGGGCCTTGTACTCATGAAGAAGCCTGAATTTAAGAACGTCAAACTGCAACATCCCGACGGCCCCTACAATCATGTCTCGTTCCCCATCCTGGTCCATGCTGAAGATCTGTATCCCACCCTCCTGGGCAATCTGGAGAAGGCCCTTGTTCATATGTTTGCGTTTCATGGGATCTTCAATCTGTACTCTGGAAAAATATTCAGGGGAGAAATGTGGGATCCCCTCAAACGTAAAATTCCCTTTTTCACAGAGAGTATCTCCAATATGAAAGACACCAGGGTCATGGAGTCCGACAATATCTCCAGGGAATGCCTCTTCAACAAGTTCCCGTCTCTGGCCGAGAAACTGCAGGGTTTTGGTCAGCTTGATTTCCTGCCCGGTGTTATTGTTCCTGACGGTCATGCCTTTTTTGAATTTTCCTGAGCATACCCTGAGAAAGGCAAATCGATCCCGGTGAAGAGGGTCCATATTGGCCTGAATCTTGAATATGAACCCCGAAAAAACCGGATTTGATGGCTCGATCGGTCCCTGACTGGATGCTCTGGGCTGTGGTGCCGGAATCAGGGGAAGAAATCCCTCCAGAAACATTTCAACGCCAAAGTTATTGAGAGCGCTCCCGAAGAAAACAGGGGTAATCTCGCCTTTTTGAAAAAGGGCTGGATCCCATAGGTTCTGTTCCATGAGAAGAAGCTCCCGCTCATCCTCAAAGACCGCTGAGAGACCGATTGATTCCAGCACATCTGAAAGCTCTTTTGATCCGGGAGGAAGAATCTTTTCTTCGGACTTCTGCCCTCCATGTTCAAGAGATGTAAAAAGATGGGATGTCCCATCGATCAGGTCATGGACCCCTCAAAATCCCTCCCGGTTCCGATAGGCCAGTTCCGGGGAATAGCGCGGATGTTCAGCGTTCTCTCAATTTCCGCGAGAAGGTCCATCGGAGGGACTCCCTCCCGGTCCACCTTGTTGATAAAGGTGACGATGGGCAGGTTGCGCAGCCGTGCAACCTCAAAGAGTTTCAGTGTTTGGGGTTCTATTCCCTTGGCTCCGTCGAGGAGCATGATGACCGAGTCAACCGCCTCAAGTGTCCGGTAAGTGTCTTCGCTAAAGTCCTTGTGCCCCGGGGTATCAAGAATATTGATCCCGTATCCGCGGTAATCAAACTGGAGTGCACTCGAGGTAACGCTGATACCCCTTTGCCTTTCAATCTCCATCCAGTCACTTGTCGCGTGGCGCTGGGCTTTTCTGCTCTTGATGGAGCCTGCGACATGAATGGCCCCTCCATAGAGCAAAAGCTTTTCGGTAAGCGTTGTTTTTCCTGCATCGGGATGCGAAATGATGGCGAATGTCCGCCGTCTTTTAATGGCATCTGCCAGTTCTTCACTGGCCGGGCTTGTTTCAGCTGGAGATAGTTCCAATCGGTACTCCTTTTTCAGGGGATGGCTATTGTCCCTAGGATCACATCGACCTTCGGCCTTCGACTGACCGGATAAGCGTCATGTCATCGACGTATTCAAGCTCAAGTCCGACCGGAATGCCGAAGGCGATGCGGCTGACCCTGATGCCGAGAGGCTTGAAAAGCCTTGAGATATAAAGCGCTGTTGCCTCACCTTCAGTTGTTGGTGATGTTGCGACGATGATTTCCCGGACCTGGCCTGTTTCCACTCTGGAAATAAGTTCCTTGATCCTGATGGCATCAGGTCCGATTCCGTCAAGGGGGGAAAGTCTTCCCATTAAAACATGATAGAGCCCATGAAACTCTCCGGATCGTTCGACTGCATAAAGAGTCTGAACATCTTCCACGACCATAATGAGGCCTTCATCCCGGGAGGGATCCCGGCAGAGAGTGCAGACAGAGTCATCCTCTCCGGGGTTCTCGGGCAGTTCCCTGATGTTTTGGCAAATCGAGCAAAGGACCAGCTCTTTTTTCATGAGGGAAAGGTGTCCTGAAAGGGCAAATACCTCCTCATCAGAGGATTTCAAGAGATGAAAGGCCAGTTTTGTGGCTGTTCTGATCCCGATTCCGGGAAGGGTCCTCAATGCTTCGATGACCCGATAAAAAGGCATCGGATAAGGGGAGTGGTTTCTTTCTCCGGGATTTTGAGGCATGTTGCTGTCAGAATCCGGGGAATCCCGGCAATCCACCGGGCATGCCGGAAGCTTCAAGCATGGATTTTGTCATAAGGGCCCTCGCTTTTTCTCCTGCCTGGTTAATGGCCTGGCAGAGAAGCCTTTCAAGGTCTTCCCGGGCTGTTTCCTGGTAGAGCTTTGGGGTAATCGTCAGGGAGAGGACTTCAGACTTTCCGTTCATGGTGACAATAATTCCGTCTGCGTCCCCGGCGATCCCCAGGAGGCGGGCATTCTGGAGCTCTTCCTGGACTTGTCCGATCTTCCCTTTCATTTCCATGGCTTTTTTTAAGAAATCAGGCATCATTTCCGGGTCTCCTTATGATGGGTTTTCTTTTTGGCCGCTCTGGTTTTTAACCGAGATGACTTCTGCTCCAAAGATCGTCTGTGCTTCCTTGACGAGATGATGGTCTTTTACCTGGTCTGCAGGTGTTGGAACTTTTTGTCCCCCTGGTGCGCTCTGTACTTTTGTCAGAAAAGTAACAGACTGTCCTTCACGCTGAAGAAATGATTGGGAAAGCAGGGGAATGTGTTCCCGAACCCTGCTTTCAAAAAAAGCTTTTGAGACGAACAGGGTGATGGTTTGTGGGTCTGTCCGCTGGACCTGGCAATCTTCAAGGAGTTCCCTGTCATGG
>JAKBTA010000002.1 GCA_021844645.1 Nitrospirota bacterium | reverse complement strand
CCGCTCAAACGTTGCAACGGGGACGATGTTTTCCCTGATCAGCATCATTCTCCTGTTTTCTTATGCAGTCTTTGGGTCATTTTTGCTGGGTATGGGATTTAATCCTCCGATCAAGAATCTTCCCTCCGGGAACAATGCCCCCCAACATCATCAGCTATAATGCGGCCAATGTTCCGATCGTACAGCTTGAAATCCAGGGGAAGCGCTATTCCGAACAGCAGCTTTATGACTATGGACTGAATTTTATCAGAGTTTACCTGTTTACAATCCCCGGACTCTCAACACCCGCCCCATTCGGTGGCAAAATGCGCCAGGTGATGGTCGACATCAACCCGCAAAAGCTACTTGGCTATGGCCTTTCTCCAAACGACATCGTCAATACGCTGACCCGCTCGAACATCATCGTTCCTGCCGGAACCGCCCGGATTGGCACCAAGGAACTCAATATCGAGATCAATGGAAGCCCGTCCAAACTGGCAGGATTGGGGAATCTGCCGGTCAAGGCAATCGGATCAACGGTCGTCAGACTCAAGGATGTGGCCATTGTCCATGATGGATTTGCCCCACAGGAAAACGTCGTCAGGGTCAACGGGATGCGATCCACCTACCTCACCATTTTCAAACATGTTGGAGCATCAACGCTGACAGTCGTCTCCGACGTCAAGAAGCTGATCCCGCACATCGAGTCCCTTCTTCCGCCGGGAATCCACCTGAAGCCGTTTTTCGACCAGTCCGTCTTTGTCAAGCAGGCACTCGTCGATGTCATCATGGAAGGAGTGATCGGAACTCTTCTTGTTTCCCTAATGATCTATCTGTTCCTCGGAGATCTGAGATCAACAGTTATTATCCTGCTGTCTATTCCATTATCCATTCTTGCCGCCCTTTTCTTTTTGAAAATCTCCGGAGAATCACTGAACCTGATGACCCTCGGAGGCTTGGCTCTGGCTATTGGAATGTTGGTCGATGATGCCACCGTTGCCATTGAAAACATCGAACGAAACCTGTCTCTCACAGAAGATCCCCTGCTTGCGGTCTATGATGGCGCCAATCAGGTTGCCCTCCCGGCATTCGTTGGAACCCTTTCAATCCTTATCGTCTTCTTCCCGGTTATTCTTCTTCAGGGAGTTTCTCGATTCCTCTTCACTCCTCTCGCTCTTGCTGTCGTGTTTTCCATGCTGGCGAGCTATTTTCTCTCAAGGACCCTGGTCGTCACCCTTTCAAAGATCATTCACCAAAAGAAATCGGGCGACAAAAAACATTCAACAGACACCGGATCTCCCCTTCAATACGGAAAAGAAACCAGGCGTTCAGGTATTTCAGGAATTTTTCTTCATTTTTTTGAAAACCTGAGAGTTCGATATCATTCTTTGCTGGGAAAAGCTCTCCTAAAACCGGGGATGGTCATCGGGATTGCCCTCCTTCTCGCAGGAGGAGGGATTCTCTTGCTGACAAGAACTGGATTTGACTTTTTCCCGAATGTCGATGCGGGACTTCTCGCCCTTCACATGAGGGCACCCGATGGAACCAGGGTCGAGGTTTCAGAACAATATGCGGCAAAAGTTGAAGAAGCCCTGAAAAAAATCATTCCGCCTTCTGAGCTGAAATCGGTTGACGTCAACATTGGTCTGCCTGTCTTCTACAATCTTGCATTTTATGAAACAGACAGTATTGGACCTATGGATGCAGATTTTCTCATTTCCCTCAAGGGACACCACCGGTCAGTCTTCAACTATCAAAAGAAGATACGGACTGAATTGGCAAAACAGTTCCCTGATCTCTCATTCTGGTTCAAACCGGCCGATATTATCAGTCAGGTTCTGGACTTTGGATTATCAGCACCAATCGATATCCAGGTTGAAGGGAGAAATCTCGAGTCCTCTTATCATCTTGCAAAACAAATCAGGCAAATCGTCAGACAAGTCCCTGGAGCGGCGGATGTCTCCATTCCCCAGGTCATGCATTACCCCACCATCTTCATCCACACTCATCGCGCAAACGCCCTCGAGGTGGGACTGACAGAAAACGATGTGGCATCAAACCTCCTGGTTTCTCTGGCCTCAAGCTCTCTGGTCGCCCCGAACTACTGGGTCAACCCATTAAACGGGGTCAACTATCTTGTGGCGGTCCAAACGCCTATTCCTGAAATCAACTCGATTTCAGATCTTAAATCAATTCCCATCAGAGGAACGACACCTTTATCCGGAACCGTTTTGAATACCCAATACCTTTCGAACCTGGCGGATGTGAGAGAAGGAGTCTCGCCGGGATCCATCTCCCATTACACAGTCCAGCGGGTCGTCGATGTTCTGGTCAATGCCCAGGATCGGGACTTGGGATCACTGACCATGGCGATCAAGAACCAGATCAAAAAGCTTGCCCTTCCTCCAGGCACAACGATCCGGTACCGGGGACAAAGTGAAGCAATGCTTGAATCCTTCACACATTTTGGATTAGGACTCATCCTGGCACTTCTTCTGGTTTACCTGCTTCTGGTATTGAACTTCCAGTCATTTCTTGATCCGTTCATCATCCTCGTCTCCATCCCAATGGGACTTCTTGGAGTCGCCATCGCACTTTTCCTGACGCATACGACCCTGAATGTCGAATCAGCCATGGGCGCCATCATGGTCATTGGTGTCGCCACTGCCAACAGCATTCTGCTCGTGACATTTGCAAATGACGAGCGGGGGCGGGGCCTCTCGGCAATGGAGGCCGCACAAAGCGCAGGATCCACGAGACTCCGCCCCATCCTCATGACAGCAACAGCAATGATTCTCGGGATGTTGCCGATGGCATTCGGAAGCGGTAGTGGAGGAGAGCAGAACGCTCCCCTCGGAAGAGCCGTTATCGGCGGGCTTGCCGTCGCAACAATTTCAACACTGTTCCTTGTTCCCGTAGTCTACAAGGTGTTGCGACAGGAAATTCCCAACAGGTTCCGTTACGATGAAGAGTTTAACCGGTCGATCCACTCCTCAACCAGAGAGGATTCACCATAAACGATCCCCACTTCTCCGGAGAAGCTCAGGCACAACAACCGAAAAAACGGGAAGAAAAAGGTGGAAACGCCCCCTTACCCCAATCGTCCCCGAGGACTCACAAGGGGAAGGGGAACAGCAGTTCAGTTTCCATCCTGAAAAATTTTCCGGATGATCTCGTTTCCGTCGACCGATTCTCCTGCAAGAGCCATAGCGAGAAGCTGTCCACCGATGAGATCTGACGACAGAATCATATCAGGATGGACTCGCCTGACCCTTGCCAGCTTCTCCCTGTCTCTGACGGAAACAACTGTTTTAGCAACAGCCCCTGTTTCCCGGGCCGCAAGAACAACAAAAGCGTTGTCAGCGTCATCTTCGAGAAGCGCCAGTACCGCCAACGCATCGAGGATACCCGATTTCTTCAGTGTTTCCGGATCCATGGGATCGCCCTCAACCTGATCTATTTTCTCCCATTCGGCATCAACTCTCCTCGCGGGAACAATAAATGTAACAGGAAATCCCCTCCGGACAAGTTCCTCATAGGTGTTCATTGCCAGTGCACTCGTTCCGACCATGATGTAATGGTTTTTTCGGATCATTCCTTTTTTTTCTCCCATCAGAAGATGTTGGACCCGATCATTCATCAGGGGAAGAATGACCGTAGAAAGCGATGCCGTAAAAACGCTGATCCCCAAAATAATAATTGAAACGGTAAAAATCCGGGCATCGTCTGTAACCGGCACAATATCACCATACCCAACAGTAGACATTGTCACAACAGCATAATAAAAAGAGGTCAAAAGATTCTTGATCGGAGGATTAAATCCCATACCCAGCAAAAATGACCCAAAGACTGCATAAGAAAACAGGAGAATGATGCTGATCAGGGAAAACATCGTCCCCGTTGCAACGTTTGAGCGGTAGAATTGCCGGCGAAAAACAAGGAGCCCGGCAAACAAAACGAGGTCTCCCATAGACGGTAAAACGAGGTGACCGTGATTTTGACGGAATAAAATCAGAAAAGAGGCAGAAGAAAGAACAATTCCTGCCGCCCATGCAAATCGGGAACGAAAAACAAGCCCGATCCCCATTAAAATCTGCAAGAGACCGATGAGGCTTCTGACGCTTCCCATCCAGTGCTGGAAGAATGCGGGAAGATGGCTGAAGTCCTCTACCGGTCCATAACGAATAATCCCTTCACTTAAAAGCCTGATCTGATCAAGAAGCGGCAAGATATTTCTGACACCAAGGAGGACCAGGATCAGGGCAAGAACACCATGGGGAAACCAGAATTGAGGATGAAATTTCCCCATGGTGCCGGTGGGCCATTTCGCAACAAACAAGCGGACAACCCCTCTTGCCTCATTCCACTTGGAAGTCCATTGACTTAAAAAATCTTTCAGCATCTAAGAACCTGCTTCCAAATAGGACAAAAACACCACTGCAATGTTCCTGGGCTCCCAATATCTGTCCGCTCAACAGACCAGCGGGGATCCTTTAACGGACAGGGAAGGATTCTTCAGAATTTGTGAAGAAATATCAAGATGTTCCAGCAGGTGCTCCAGCATGTTTTTGCTCACCTGTTCCCTGACAACCACCCTGAGAACAGAAAGACCCTGTGCATCGGGGGGGAGAGTATAGGCCGGAACAATCCACCCAAACTTTCTGAGCTCGGATGAAATCTCCATTTCCCTTCCCGCATGCGGGGCGCGCAGAGAAAAAGCAACAATCGGGAGAGAAGGAGATGGATCGATCGGAGTAAAAAAAGAAGACTCTGAAAGCTTTCCTGCAAAGAAGCGGGCGTTTTCACGGCAGTTTTCAAGAATTTGTTTGTATCCCTTCTTCCCCAGTCTGAGCAAATTATAATACTGGGCAATGACGAATGCCGCATTTGAGGAAAAGTTAAGAGTGTACGTTTCCTCCTCCGCCCCCAGATAGTTCACCCGAAAGACCAGGTCATCCGGCAGATCGGATCTGTCCCGAAACAGGAGCCATCCTATTCCTGGGTAAACCAGACCAAATTTATGTCCAGAGACATTAATCGATCTGACATGGCTCAGACGGAAGTCCCATACAAGCTCCGGTTCAAGAAAGGGCAACAGAAATCCTCCGCTCGCCCCGTCCACATGGATCGGCACAAAGTAGCCCTTATCCCGGAAAAGCTTTTCAAGGGCATCGTTTAACTCCACAACAGGATCCACCTGACCGGTGAATGTTGTACCCAGGACAGCTCCAACCGCGATGGTGTTTTCATCCACCAGGGAAAGTGCCCCGGCAACATCGAGTACAAAACGGTCCGAAGTCAGCGGAACCGTCCTGAGCTCCACATCAAAGTATCGACAGAACTTTTCCCAGACAACATGAACATCTCCACCAACAACCAGATTGGGAGAGTCCGAGGGAAGCCCCTTCTTTTTCCGGTTGTTTTGCCATTTTTTTTTATGGGCTAGGAGCCCGAGAAGAATGGCCTCCGATGAGCCAATCGTCGATGTTCCCGTCACATCCTGATCCTGTGGTGCATGAAACAGGGATGCCAGCATGTGAATGACCCTGTGCTGGATCAACCCTGTCTGGGGGTATTCACTTTGATCCACAAGATTTTTTTGAAGATTTTCCATAATGAGCTTCTGAGCTTCCGGCTCCATCCAGGTTGTAACAAATGAGGCCAGGTTCAGGGAAGGATTTCCATCAAGTTCCAGTTCATCATGAATAATCTGATAGGCGCTTTGTGGCGTCATCCCATTTCCGGGCATGCGAAAAGCCGCCAGATCATTCGCAAAAAACCGGGTTCCGTATGTTGGAGCCAGAAATTCTCCAGATTCACTCGCATGATGTCGTCTTGTCAGCATTTTCTCTCCTTTTTGGATTTTAAGGCCTGAAAGACCGATTCATTCAATGATGTCGCTCCCGATGGAGAAAACAGAAAGAGGCAGTTACTTTATTTTATCGCTTCATCGTCGTCCTCCTTATCGTTGATTTGTCATTTCCCCGGTCATCCGGCAAAGCTCCCGAAGGGAGCTCCTCAAACAATATGCCGGGAGACCGAGAGTGACAGCTCTCCACGATGCTTCATCCGGAATTGGAATGAACCCGGAAAAGGACTATCCTTTTCCTGCCGGACTTGCGTTGGCGGCATCGTCTGATTTCCTAAACTCCGCCAGGAAAGGAGATTGCGATGAGAGTACTGGTCACAAGCGCGCGCCCCTATGACAAAACCTTTCTCGATTGCGCCAATCAGGGAGTGCACAAGTTACAGTATCTCGAAAGCATCCTTGACCGGAATACCGCTCCACTCGCAGCGGGGTTCCCTGCGATCTCCTGTTTTGTCGACGATATTCTCGATGGACCGGTTCTTTCAATTCTTGCAAAAGGCGGAACACGCCTTCTGGCCCTTCGGAGCACAGGATTTAATCACGTCGATCTCGATTCAGCCGCAAATCTCGGGATTACGGTCATGCGGGTTCAGGATTACTCTCCCTATTCAGTCGCTGAATTTGCCCTGGGATTGATTCTCGCACTGAACAGACATCTCCACAAAGCCTATAACAGAGTCAGGGAAGAGAATTTTCTCCTTGATGGGCTGATGGGCTTTGACATGCACGGGAAAACCGTCGGAATAATTGGAACAGGAAAAATCGGACTGGCCCTTGCCAGGATTCTCAACGGCATGGGCTGCTCGCTTCTTGGACACGATCTTTGGGAAAATCCTCAATGCCTGGAACTTGGAATGAAGTATGTCGAACTCGATACACTTCTCTCTCAATCGTTAATCACAAGCCTGCATATTCCCCTGACTTCCCAGACCTACCATCTGATCAATGCCGACAGACTCCAAAAGATGCCGGATTGTGCCATTCTTATCAACACCAGCCGGGGTGCACTGATCGATACAAAAGCTCTCGTCGATGCTCTCAAGGCAAAACGCCTCGGAGGGGCCGGACTTGATGTCTATGAGGAAGAAACAGCCCTTTATTTCAGAAATTTTTCTGATGAGATCATCACTGATGACCTATTTTCCCGGCTTCTGACCTTTCCCAATGTCATCGTCACCGGACATCAGGCTTTTTTCACCAGAGAGGCCATGAAAACAATTGCCGAAACAACCATCGAAAATCTTTCCGACTTCGAAGCTGGCAGGGCGAACAAAAACATTGTTGGACCAGTCTCTCCCTGATCACTCTTCCCGGGAACCGGAAACAAGGGAGAATCTTTTATTTTCCCATACAAAAACATCAATTTCTGGAAAAATCCTGCAAAAAGTCCCCGGATTCAGCAGAGAAGCAAGAGGATTCGGATCAGGGATCGGCCTTGGCACAAGAACCAGGGAAAGAGTTCCGGTAAGACGGGATCTCAGGTATTGAACAGCCAGAAGAGTCTGAGACAGGGTTCCGATATGAGGATGAGAAACAAGAATGGTATGAAAGGGCCATTTGACTTCCTTGATGACAGACAAGAGCCCCTCTCCATCAGGAAAAAATGGAGAACAGACCCCCCCCGCCCCTTCAATGACAGTCATATCCGCTTCCCTGTACAACGAATGAAACTTTTGAAGAAGATCGGTCCTGGATATGAGGGCCCCCACCCTTTCCGCTGCAGTCATGGGATCAATCGGATCCGGGAAACAGTATCCGGTCATGGCTCGAAAGTGATGTGGCCGATTTTGAGACAATACCAGACCTGCATCACCAGCTGGGTCATCCGGAGAGGAAACACCCGTCTGGGCGGGCTTGAAATAGGAAACCGCCATTCCCATGCCCAGACAAATGCCCACAATAGAAGAAGAAACGAGAGTCTTCCCCACATTGGTATCTGTTCCCAGGACAAACACAGCCTTTGGCGGAGGAGAAGGAATCGGAAGAAGCGACGATTCAGGATCTTTTCCGGATACCATCAATGACCGCCGAAAGGACTGCGTTCTGCTCAGAGTCTGTCAACTCCGGAAAGACAGGTAGCGACAGAACCTCTGATGACAACATGTCGGTAACAGGAAGGTTTTGGCCCGGAAGACAGGAAAAGGCCTCCTGACGATGCTGCGGAAGAGGATAATAGATCTCCGAACCTATTTGCCTGCTGGCAAGGAAGTCTTTCAGTTTGTCCCTGTTTCCCGCTCCTGTGACGCGGACCGTATACTGATGATAAACATGCTTGGCCCCTGAAGCCACGACCGGAAGCAGAAGCCCTGGAGTGGATTTGAGATTTTCATTGTATGTCCGGGCGATCGTCTCCCTTCTCCTGTTCCAGGAATGAAGGTGCCCGAGCTTGACTCCCAGGATGGCCGCCTGAATAGCATCGAGACGGGAGTTGTAGCCAAGCTCATCATGGTAGTAACGGCGAAGGCTCCCGTGGACGCGAAGAGATCGCAAATGTGCATCGACATCCCCACGCATTGTCGCAATCATGCCTCCGTCTCCCCCACCCCCAAGATTTTTTGTAGGGAAAAAAGAATAAGCGGCCGCAACAGAATAAGTGCCGGGAGGCTTTCCATGATCTTCGGCGCCAATAGCCTGGCATGCGTCCTCAACAATCCAGAGACCTTCAGAACTGGCAAAGGAGGAGAGAGACTGCATGTCCGCCATCTGACCATATAAATGGACGACCACGATACCGGAAATTCTCGATCCTGTTGACTTGTCAAACCAGAGACCATTCCGGCGCTCTCCCCGGAGGGCGAGCATCTCCCCCAGTTCTTTTGTCGTAACATTGAACGTATCGGGATTGACCTCCGTGAAGAGGGGCCGACCACCTGCCAAGAAGATTGAGGATGCCGATGCGTAAAAAGTGAAGGATGGCACAAGAACAGTTTCTCCTGCTTTGAGTCCTGCGGCTCTCAGGGAAAGGATCAGCGCATCCGTTCCTGAGGCGACACCTACCGCATGGGGTAGTCCCCACCAGGAAGCCATCTTTTCCTCAAAACGACGAACGCTCTCTCCCAAAATAAACTGTTGGGTTGAAAGAACAGAGGAAACGACAGGGAGGATCTCATCCTGAATTTGGGCGTATTGCCTCGTCAGGTCGAAAAAGGGAACGGGGTTGTGCGCATCTTTCTCAGTCGACATGTCCATTTCCTTTCGATCCTGATGAAAAGATCGGTGACTTTTCTCCCAGGGAAGAATCCTGACGCGCTCCAATCGCCGTTGGAGATGAGGGTATCTTGAGAATAAGCCCCCATGGAAGCTTGTTGGGATTTGTTACCGTTTGGGCATTAGCCTTCAGGAGCGTACGCCAGTACCGGGGGTCTCCATAAATGATGCCCTTTGCGGCAACGGTCTCAAGGGTGTCACCGGTTTTCACCCTGTATATCGTGGGGCGGCCCTTACCCGGGTGGAGAAGATGCCATTGCCTTTTGGCTTTTGCAAAATCCTTCGGGAAAGCCGGGTCTTCCTTTGCAAAATATTTTTTATAAAGGGCCACTCTCTTTGCTTTCATCGGATGGCGCATGATCGATGCCCTCAGATGGTATCGGGCATCTTCCCGAAGTCTTTTAACAGCAAAATCTTTTGAAAAGCTTTTCTGGGACAGGGAGGCCATTGCCGCCGACTGGGCTATAATCGCCTGTCTCCGTGGAGTCAGGGAATTCGAGGAAAGTCCCTTTGCCACCGCCATCTCAATTCGTGAAAGATGGGCCAGGACGGTTGCATCGTGCGGCATCAGTTCATAGGCTGTCGACTCTTCGCGAAGAGCCTTGTAGATCTGTCCCATGTGAAAATAGCACCATCCGATACTATCCCTGAAAGAACCGTTTTTCGGATCTACCGTCAGTGCCCTCAAAATAAGATACCTTGCCGCAGTCAAACTTCCATGATCCACAACCCAGGTGTATCCCAGATAGTTAAGTGCATCAGCCATCTTCGGATCCAGGGCAATCGCCCGTTCCAGATCCCTCTGGGACTGTTTCTGGTATTTCTTGTGGTTCCACTGGTCAAAAAGAACACCCCGATTGAAGTACAGCACAGCGCTGTCAGGATGAATCGACATCGCCCGGGCGAGATACTTCCGTGCTTCAGGAAAACGCTTGAGGTCCATCTCCGCAAGAGATATGGAAAAAGGAATCTCCCATTTACCAGGAGCCAGTTTCTGCGCTTTAAGAAAATTCCTGATTGCAGCCTTGGGATTTTCCAGTCGGCGGAACAGGTCTCCCAGAAGGAAATAGCCCAGATCACTGTGGGGAAAGCGCTTGATCATCAGCCTGTAAGTATCAACCGCCTCTGGCAGATGAAGGGATCGCTCATAGACAGATCCGAGAAATGACAGGAGCTTTTCATCTCCTGGATTGTCACGGATAATTGACTGAACCTCCCCGATTGCCCGATCGAGCTGATTGTCCTCCAGAAGCAGGGATGTCAGGATAAGCCCGAAGCGCTCATCGTCCGGATGCTCCTTGATGACTTGTCCCAGGAAAGAAATGGCTTCGCGGGTCTTCCCCTCCGAAAGCAGATCCTTAAGCAGCTTGCCTTCCACCTGAGGATCTCCTGGATGTATCCGGTCCAGGATGACGCGATAGTACTTGTCTGCTTCAGGATAGTTTCCAAGGGTGGCGTCAAGGTCCCCCAAAGACTCCCATCCGGGCTCAAAACCGGAGTTTCTTTTAACCGAAAGAGCGAAGGCCTTTCTTGCCCCGTTAAAATCTTTCTCCCTTGCCAGCTGGAATCCCAGGTAGAATGGCAGATAGCTCGATGCCGGATTCTTCCCGACACCTTCTTTGAGTACCTCAATGCCTTTCTCTCGTTGGCCGGTACGATTGTACAGATCATCAATGGCAACATAAACTTCTTCCTTCAATGGATCCAGGGGAAGAACGTGTTGACGGTAGAGAGTGATGATGTCCTCAAAACGCATATTTCTGAGAGTAGGATCCTGAATTCCAAGGGCCTGGATACGTTCTATCCGGGCTAGGTCAAGCCAGGGAGAGATCCTTTTCGGGTAATCTTCTGTCAGATTTTTCAGCGTTTGAATTGCCCCCTTCTCATCTCCGATTTTTTCCTGCAGATGAGCTTTTCTAAGGCGCATCGACAATGACTTGGGGCGATAACGAAGGACCTTTTCGGTCTCATCCAGCGCAAGGAACGGATTACCGAGATCCTGATTGATGTAAGACTGAAGCTCATGATAATAGGACTGCCATGGTCTTGGAGGATCGACAGGCAAAGGTTTCGTCCGGGCAATCCGGGTCTCCCCGTATCCCGCAGAAGCTGGTCCGGCCCCTGACTCCATATGACAGCCCGCCAGAACGGTTCCGAGCAGTAAGGGCGCAATTGCTGCAGATATCCACGACAGGGCAGACCTGAAGCCCAATCCGGAATCAAAGCTTTTTCTACGTGCAACAATCATGGGCTCATCCCCAAAAGCTTCCGACACATCACCTCCATATATCTCAATGAGTTTTAAATCTTAAGGACCACAAGTACGAAAGGGGCAAGATCGTGACCGTCCGGGAAAAGACTTGCCTGAGGGGACAGAAAAACAGGCCCCTGGCTTTTGAAAGAAAAAAAATCAGCACCGCAGACAGGGTCAATCACCTTCCTTCTCGACCTGAACCAAAAAGATATCCTCCTGCGTCAAAAGTGGCAAAACAGATTCCTGGCTCCTGCCTTCCGGAGACGGACAGCCTGACATTGCCTCTGTATCCAAAACAGGCAACAGGCCTCTCTCGACAATCTGGTCGGTCTGAATCGATGACGATCGATAGCCCATGGCAGCAACCCGCCAACCTGAGTCGAGCGTTTTCTGTATGGCCGCCGACCAGTTTCCCTTGACCGAGAGCAGGGAAAGCATGGCTCCGGCATCCTGTCGAAAGTAAACAACTCCGTGGCGAACATCCATGAAACTGAAGGTCTTCCGCATCGGAAGGGTTGCCCTTACCCTCGCTTCAACTGAACCACCTCGCGGGAAAAAAGTTCCATCTCCTTCAAATATCCAGCCCTCTGAAGGAAGGATCTCACGAATGGCCAAAGTTCCCCTCAGCTCAGCCGATGCCTCAAGGAACCCCCTAACCCCATCACACTCGTAATAACCGGACAAAAAAGAGAGCTTTCCCCGACGAAATCCGGTCATCGTGATATGGATACCTCCAAGGGTGCGATAAGGAAAAAAAGAGACAGGTTTGAGCACCCGGCTTCCGCAGGACACCATACCGGAAGGAAGAGGTAGAGCGTACAGGAACAAAAAAGAATCGAGCCCTTTATACCCCCTTGGCCCCATAACCATTCCTTTCCGCTCGAAAATGAGTCCATTGAAGCGCCAATAGCCAACCACTCAATTATTCAAGTGTATCTGAGGGGGGAAGCAAATTCAAACCAAATTTGGATTAACCTGGAAAAATCATTGATATTTCAGGATTCCGGGCTGATCGGAAAAAATGCACCCATCGCCAAAACAGGTCGACCGCTTTTATTTTTGGAAATTCAATATGACTCTGATAGGATTTGGCAGGAGATCCGGGCGGAACAAATATCCAGATCATAAAGGCCAAATGGGGAGGGTCCCCTGCAAAAAGACGCTGAGTGCCGTGAGAACTGGCCCGATCATTGGAGAAAAAATTGAAGATACTTGTCACTGGCGGAGCGGGCTATATCGGATCCCACATGGTCCTTTTACTGAAAAAATCCGGCCACGAAGTTGTTGTCCTCGATAACCTCTCAAACGGCCACAGAGAATCCATACTCGACACGACTTTTGTTCCCGGTGATATTGGTGACCGTCCGCTTCTTGACCGGCTCATGTCTGAAAACAGATTTGACGCCGTCATGCATTTTGCCTCCTTTATCCAGGTCGGAGAATCCGTTACCTCTCCGACCAAGTACTACAACAACAATGTTTCAAGAACACTTGTCCTCCTTGATGCCATGATTGATGCCGGAGTCAAAAAATTCATCTTTTCTTCCACTGCCGCCATTTTTGGTATCCCCTCGAGAACTCCTATTGATGAATCCCACCCCAAATATCCCGTCAACCCTTACGGTCGGACCAAACTGTTTGTCGAGGAGATCCTCGCCGATTACGGACAGGCTTATGGCCTGAAAAGTGTGGCTCTTCGATACTTCAATGCGGCGGGGGCAGACCCGGACGGAAGAACCGGAGAAAGACACCACCCCGAAACCCACCTGATCCCCCTGATTCTGAAAGCGGCCTCCGGGGAACGGGACTTTATCACCGTTTATGGCAGAGACTACGATACACCCGACGGCACATGCATCCGGGACTACATCCATGTCATCGATCTTTGCGAAGCTCACCTGCTCGCCCTCATGCACCTTGAGTCCGGGGGGGATTCCATCTCCTACAATCTTGGAAATGGACAGGGATTTTCCGTTCTTGAAGTAATCGCTGCGGCAGAAAGGGTTACGCAGAAATCCATCAGGGTAGAAACCGGAGAAAGGAGAGCGGGAGATCCACCCCGCCTGGTCGCTGACAGCCGAATGATCAAGAGAGATCTGGGGTGGGCACCATGTTATCCTGATATCGACACGATCATCAGACACGCATGGCAATTCGAGTCAAAAATGTTCCCCGGACGATAACCGGTCCACCCTTCGAACGCGGTCGGGTCAGAGATAATTCCAGACTGTGACGTCAAAGGTGTCTTGTCAGGAATCAACCGATGGCCCCTGCATCGAATGCCATGCAATAGTCCCTGTAGTACTCGTGAAAAAGACGAGCCCGATCAAATGCAATATCCAGTATTTCCGATGGCCATCTGTCATCCCCTGCAAATTCGGCGATCTCCCCTGAAGATGCAGCACCCCTGTATGATGCGCCCCGGATCTGCCCCCAGGCAGAAAGTGCCCCCATGGATCCCAGTACCAACATTTTTTCCGGAATGTGTCCGGTCCAGCTGTCGAGATTGACACGGTGTGCGCTCGGTTGAAGTTCCTTCAGTATGAATGGGCGACCATCCAGAGTGAAAGTGGTTAGAAGAGCGGGCGATATGGCCTGACAACGCTTCTGGATGCTCACAACCCTCTCTGCATCACTTTCCCAGTGGGGCTGCATTGCAGAAAGAAGACCACCCAGTGATGAAGGTCTTGCTTCTTTCAGGTCCAGCAAAAAATTTCCCGAGAGGGTCCCTCGTCCTTCAACCAGCAGTACATAGCGGGAAACGCCAAGACTGCCCAAACCAGAAATGCGGTCTCCGATACCGAGCACCTTGTAAAAGTCCGGATCTTTTTGCGTGGTGGAGAAGCTCTCCATGAGAGAGCGTATTTTTTCCTTATCCTTTTTCAGGGTTGGAAAAGCCTTTATTCCATCAGTCAGAAGCTTTCTCTTTTTTCCATCAACCCTGGTCCGGCTATCCAAAAACGTCCTTCTGTCCATTGATTTAACAGCCTTGAAAAGCTTTTTTATCAGACCTTTTGAAAGGGATCGTTCAATCCACCGGGGTTTTTCACTCATAGCCTCAGAGCGGTACGCATCCATAAATGACCCGCATAAATCGGCCTGAACACGTGTCCCCAGGCCAACACCGTCGGAAGCGATCAGAATACTTGTCAAGACACGCAATATTTCGAGAGTGCATGGAGCAAGACACGCTTCATCAAAGTCATTCAAATCAAAATAGGCAAGACGGTTATCTCCCTTATAACTTCCAAAGTTTTCAAGGTGGAGGTCTCCTGATACCCATACCCTGGGTGGCTTCGCAAGAACAGATTCCTGAGGGAGATCTTGATAAAAGAGATGGCAGGTTGCCCGAAAAAAAGCGAAGGGACCTTCCCTCATCCGGGCAAATTTGAGTTTTAGCCTTCTGGGGTCCAGGCCATGATTGAAACGGATGATTTCCGGTATGACATCTCTCTTTTCCATCACTTGCCCTCAACAGGGAACAAGCTCTCTCCAGAGAGGGTCCCCATGGCTTTCTTCCTGAGGAGAAACAGATGGAATCGGTTGGAAAGTCTCACTCTCCCTGTATTTTCCCGATAAGGGATAAAATGCTCTCTGGTCAGCTCCGTCAAGAGCTCCTTCCATTCAGAATGATCTTTTAAAAGGAGCGCAAAACGACCGGTGTGAACAAGAGAATCAGCCGCTTCGGCCAGGCCCGGAAAATCAAAGACCAGATCACCTGACTCGACCTTCAACAATTCAAGGCCGGCCTCAGTAGCAGCATTTTTGATCCACCCACTTTCACCAAAAGAAAATGGGGAATCGAGGGAAGGCACTGCTTCAGCGATCAGGTGAGGCCACTTTCTGGTGACTTCGTCCGAAACTCTTCTCAAGGCACAATCCTTTTTTTCTCCCCATGCGGAAAAAGCCAGGAACCCTCCGTTCATCAGAAGGCGCGAAATCATCTTCAACTGCGCAGCATGATCAGAAGAGAAAATGGTTCCCATTGACGAAACAACCGCTCCGAGGGAAGCACTCCGAAACGGAAGGCAATCCTGGTCAGCAACAACCGCCCTTGAGCCGGGATTTCTCTCCCTGGCAAGCTTTCCCATCTCGAAGGAGAAATCACACCCGATCCCTTTTATGTCTCCGCATTTTTCCGACAAGTAGAACAATACCGTCCCCGGACCGCAAGCGAGATCGACAACCGGGCCGGCAAGGCTCTCCGGCAACAGCTTTGCAACGCCAACCGCAATCGGGCGCAGCTGAAATCCAAGACCATCCCTGTAGCCCCTCGAGGCATTATCCCAACCTTCCCTGATCATTGTTTTCTGCAAAAAACGATTCCCCCTCTCAAATCAGGACTCCATTGAGCCTGAGAAAAACAGGACAGCCCCATCCCGCTCACGGAAAGCAAAAAAGGACGCTTATCATACCTGACACAAGATATCCATCATGTGGACCCGTCATCCGTTCCTTGTTACAATGCCTAGGTTGAAACCAAAAAAGAAATGACTTCCAATACAGAGGACCCCAGATGACTCCAGACAGACTCAAAAGAATAAAGGATGCTTCCCTGATCATGCTTTTTATGTTGATTCTGTTTTCCGGACTTGCTCTGTCCGGTTGCGCAAGCCAGGGGGACACCGAACAACTGACGGTTTTTGTGGCTCAAAAAACGCCTGACGACCTGCATGCCATTCTATCAACCACTCCCCTCCCGATTGGACGAATCACGGTCCTCGGGGGACAGATCATTCGAAGGACAGATTCGCCTGTCGGAGCAATTTTCCTGATCCGGGCTCTTCCACTGACCGAAGACTCCTTTCCCAAACAGATGTCAGAAAAAGAAAAATCAAAAAAAATCACCAGCAAGGATACATTCATCCTGTTTGTCCCTTCGCTCAAAATGATTGGACAGGCAAAACCCAAGATCAATCCTGAAAGAAGTGGGTTGATTGTTTTTGGAAACAACCAGAACCAGACCCCTTATATTGGAACGGGAAACCTGATCACGGCGGTCGGGGAAATCAAGGGAATGGAGAGATTTCCAGGGGAGCTTCCTGTGTCGATGGCAGGCAAGCATCTCCTCATGGTCAGCCATTATGTCATGCTCTGGTCATCTGCAAGCAAGAAGTTCTACCCACCCCTTTTAAAACGTTAGCCCGCAAAAGGATTGGCAAGGAAAGCCATGCAGCGCCGGGCCGGATTCCTCACCCCGGCGTTAAAGGTCGACAGGCTCTTCCATTCGACCTTCATCAAGATCGATGAGGTCGAATGGAGACAACCGGGAAACATCCCATTTTTTAGCCACTTCAGGATAGGATCGCTCCCTTGCGAGTGACCGCTCCTTATCAGGTCGGTCATTCCTGATCTCCAGAATCCACTGCATTATTTCCTTTTCCGTTTTTGGATGACCGTTTTTGAGAACCCAGGAAAGCACCTCTGCGTCCGTTTTCGAAGCCAAAACCGCCTTTCTGAGCTCCTCCGGCGAGACCCCGACAAAGCTCATAAAACGACCATCAAAAGTCCTGCCTTCCTTCAGAAGATTCTCATGATAGGCTGCGGGCAACTGTCCCATAGCATAACACCTGACCTTGTCGATCAACCTGGGCAGAAAAACAAATCCCCCCAATGTTTCTCTCGGAGAACGAATCAGATCCCTGATATCTTTTTCCATATCAACATCCCTTCCCTTCACAAACAGTCTCGCGATGAAATCCGGTTACAAAAAAGAGCCCAGGGACGGAGCCGACGAATCATGCCCTTCCCATCGGGAAAGAACCTTTTCATGAGAAGCGACCGCATAACAGTAGCGACACCCACCCGGACAGGTATCATAGACCCCGATATCAATCGAGCGGTCACACCCACACCCTGGTCGCGTGGGTGCAGACTCCGGCGATCCCGGTGGTATCCCTTTTGGACGACCCCAGACACGGTCAAAATCTCCTCTCGAAATGCAGGCTCCGGAAGGGACGATTCCGGCCTCTCCTGGCTCCGTGCATAGAAAGACCCGCCCGGAAACGGGAGTCTCTTCCTGCATCCATTGGAGCGTTTCCTGAATTTCTTCCCGTGATGAGTGGTCGGCCATTCCTCCGGGACCAGATGGCCACCAGAGGTCTCCTTCTGGAAAATTCCGGCGCGTTTTTTTCATCGGGTCAAGAAGACTGACCATCACCCGGTCCACAAAAGGAGCAAGCCTCTCCGAGAGATAAAGGAAGCGATCCCGGAACTCCTTGCGAAAATGGCCTTCAGGAGAAAGCATCGGATCAAATCTCCATATAATCGAACCGGGAGGGAGCAGTTTTGAGAGTTCTACGATTGATGCAATCACATCATCCGGAGGAGGAATCCTCTGCTCGACATTGCTGGGAAGTCCGGTTAAGGTGACATGAAAAACGACACGGGCATCCTTTGAGAGAAGTTTTTTCAGGCGCGGGAGGAAAGGCTCGGGATTCTTGGACCAGAAGACATATCCGTAAACGTCGGAATGGAGAAGCGAGACCCTCCGAAGCTTCCTGTTAAACGGATTGGGGACATCAACAAACCCGTCGCACAGTCTTCTTTCGAACCATTCCCCGTAAAAAGCGGGGATATCCGTTCGCCTTGATACGGAAATAATCGATGGCAATGATCTATTGACCGCGCTCAGTTTCTCGATGATGCCGCCCAAAGCTGAAGTGTTGATGACGGCCAGATCCTTCCCCCTGTGCGATGAGAATAGTCCCACAAACCGCTCAGGATAAGGGGCCAGCCTCTTTGCGCTCCCCTGGAAAGAAGCCCGGCCATTGAACTTTCACCCAAAAATGAAATTCTGGTGATCCGGTCAACCGTATCAAAATCGCTTACACCTTCAGACACGATTTGAACCGCCTCGTTTGTCAGCGCCAGGAAAACCCCATCGGCCCAGTCCGACAAGGCGATCGTCCGACCTCCATGCGTGACCTCCCTGATGAATGAATCGGCATCTTCATGAGCGATGCCCGATGTCATGACCGAACTCAGGGGAAGTTCCTCCGCAATGGGAAATGATGGTCCATAATATCTTCTGAAAAAGGTAATCATCGCTGAAATTTCGTATTCGCCCAGTTTTCGCATCATCTCAAAGGGATGGATCGACAGTCCGGATTGGGACAATGCACGGTCAACAGCATCGTGCTCTCCCCGCACCTGTCTCGGAAGGAGCAATGCTTCAGAAAACAGTCTGGCCAGAAGGCGGTTAACAATACCACCGGGGCCTTCCCTCACAATTGCCGGTTCAAGGTTCAGCATACGGGAGAAATCAGTCATTCTTGCAACACACTCGAGCGATGTTTCGACGCCGGAAATAATTTCAAAACTTTGCAGGACCCTCGGAGGAAGACCAACAGGGCGCAAACCTATCAGGCGTTGTGGATGAGTAATTCTTGACGCAATATGCGAAACAGTCAGGGATTCAAGGAATACACCTAAAAGGACCCGGTCGCCCAGAAGCTCCTCAATAGACCTCGCCAGCGCGATTTTTCCCTCAAGGTGGTCACGGGTCCCGTCAATGACAAGATCGCAGCCTGACAGATCCAGGAGACTTGTCGAGCCGGAGAGCAGCTTCGAAAGCTGACTTGTCAACACATGAGTGCGCTCCCCCAACCGCTCCTCTTCGGCCATCTGGGCACGGAAAAGGGCCAGACTCTCCTCAAGCGCATCAAAGTTCTGGTCAATCCAGACAACCGGGTAACCTTTACCCAGGATCCAGCGAACGACCGGAAGCGTGAAGCGGCTTGCACCGACAAAACCAATCTTTGAAACTGGAGGCAGGGGTGGGGTCATCTGTCATCAACGACTGGAGCGAATGCTCCTGAATAAAAAGAACAGGTCAACACAAAAAAGCGTGGGAGCGACAACAAAAGCGACAAGATCCATCACAAACCTCATCCTCTTCGCCTTGACCATAACAACATCTTCGGGGGCCTGAAGCACGACCATCCAGGGGTGCGGAGCGATTCCTTGCGTATTGCTCATCAAGGCCGTTCCAAAAAGATAGTTGCTCCCTCTGATATCGGCCTTGTATCCTCCGGAAAATCCTTGTCGAAAATGCTCCAGAACAGGAGCCAGGCCAATTTGATCCATCTTTTGCCCGATCAGAATGTCTTTTGAGCTTGCAAGGATATCCCCGTCAGTGGAGGCAATATAAGATAGTCCGGGAGCACCTTTTTTTCTGGGTTGAAAGAGGAAAGGATGCAGTGTCGTTGAAAGGTTCTCTATTCCGACAAGATAACCCATCGGGTGATCATCCGATGTCTGTCCTTTATGGAGAATGGGCACAGCCAGAAGAAGAAGGGCCAGGTGATTTGCACTGTCAATGATCGGCTCGGAGAGCCTTGCTGCCCCTCCTTCCGACTTGAGGTCTTCAATCAGGCTTTCGGCCTGGGCCCGATGAGGGGCCATCCCCCTGTTTCCAACCCCGCCCAGGATTTTTCCCGACGTATCGGTAACCTCCCAGCCTCCAAAGCGCTGGATATGGCCAGAAAGAATAAATTTGCCCAGAAGATCCCGAATCCTGTCCGGACTTCCCAAAATATAAGGATCCGCCAGCTGGTTGCCCAGGTTCATCGTATCCCTGACATCGGAGATCATGATCTGGTCCAGTCCTGAAGCCATATCCCTTGCAGATTTGGGCAGAGGATTCCTCGTCACATAATAGGTGGCCATGACCTCCCGATAGTACAGAATGACCATGACCGAGCTCGGGATCACCATCATCAGAAAAACCACAAGCCCCACATTCCATCTCCAGGATGAAGGCTTGCGGGTCGAAGTTGGAGGTTCCTTTATTTCGGCAAATACCTCGGTCATGACCTTTACTCCCTCACAATAAGGAAAAGACAGGCAACAGCGATCGATACGAGCATGCAGGGAGAGCCGCCAGACTCAACAAGAGGACATCCGGTGTCTTTGAGCTACCATTGCTCCTTATGGACGGAGCCTTCCGGAAATTTCATCCTGTTAAAAAAATCGACCGTTTCCTCAACCATGGCCGGAGGTCCGCAAATAAAAACCTCCTGACCGGCATAAGAAGGGATCAATACAGGGAGTAACGATGTGATCCTCCCGAATGATCCGGAAAAGACCTTTCCCGGAGTTGGCGAACCAGAAATTGCAAGATGCACCGTGACACCTTTTTCCTGCCAGTGCCGGATTTCCTCCTCATAGATACAATCGGTCCCGTTGCGATATCCGTAAAAAAGCTCGATCGGCACCGGGCATCCTTCCTTCAGAAGAGTCCGGATCATGGCCCGCAGCGGGGCGACTCCACTACCCGAACCAACAAAAAGATACCTCTGGGGAAAGGCTTCAGGCGGATAGGCAAGGTGAAAGGCCTTCCCGTAAGGCCCCTCGATCAAAACAGGATCCCCAACCCTCGACTCATGGAGCCGGTTCGAAAAATACCCGCCATCTCCGACTTTTGTCACAGTCAGCTCAAGATACCCGGATTGAAGGTCAAGAGGGGAAGAGGCAATTGAGTAAGCCCGCCTTACAGGACGACCGTCATCACGAAGAAAATCCGGAATCGAGGCCATGAGAAACTGCCCCGCCATGAAGGAAAAAGTCCCTTTTGCCACTCCGAGACGATAAGTATTGACCCTTGGTGTCTCGGGAATAATTGAAAGAATGGAGGATTCAAGAACTTCACGTTTCGCCATAAATGGATTATCCCCCGCGAAAAAGGTTGTGTCAAACAAGAACCTGGGCAGGAAAAGCAGAACAGCTTGTTGGAAAGAAGCTCCTCTGCTGTGAGAGCCGTGCTGGGAAAATCATGGACTATGCCCCAAGTTTCAGGGAAAAACCTTCTCTTCTGGCTCTTGCCATAACCCATCCAAAAATGCCAAGAGCGATCAAAAGGTAACAGCCATCGAGAAAAAAGGCGACCATCAACTGTTGTCCCGGAAATGGCCCCCCGTTGACGACCTGGCGCATTCCCTCAAAAACATGCGACGCGGGAACAAACATCGCAATATCCCGGAAGGTCACTGGCAGGACCGAAACAGGATTAAAAACGGCACTGACCGGCTGAAAAAGAAAAATGACCCCCCAGGCAAGGACCTCGGCTTCCTGGCCAAAACGCAGGATCAGGGCTGTCGTCAAAATGCCAAGGGCCCATCCCATAAATAAAAGCGCCATGACAAATGGGACAAGAGAAATCCCGATACTGAAAAAGGAAAAAGAAAAAAACTGGTATGCAAGAAAAATAGCAAGACCTGAAGAAAGAGACACCTTCATGATCCCTGTCAGGATCGCACCAAAAATCACATGATAAGGAGTGAGTGGGCTCACAAGAAGGTGATAAAGATTTTTTGACCATATTTCTTCAAGGAACACCATTGAAATCGACTGTTGGGAGCGATAGAGCATATCCCAGAGCAACAGGGCCCCCAAAAGGGAGTAGACTGCATGGGAGGCAATCAATGATCCCTGCTTGAGATACAGGGTCAGAAAACCCCAGACAAGAAGATCCAGAAGCGGCCAGTAAAAAATCTCCATCCACCTTGGCAGACTTCTCCGGTAAAGGTAGAACTGGCGAAGCATCACACCCATCATGGGACGGATTGCAAAAATCGAAACGGAAGGCCGGTTCCTGGAAGTTACCATGAGGATGTTTTCTTCACTGTATCAAGAAAAAGCTCTTCCAGATCAGTAGCAGAATCATTTTTTAAGAGATCTTCTATTCCACCTTCCTTGATGATCTTGCCTCCTCCCAGAAGGATGATCCGGTCCGACAATCTCTCCACTTCCCTCATATTATGGGATGTATATAAAAGAGACATGCCTGTATCAATCACCTTTTTGCGGAGAAATTCTCTCAGATGGCCTGAGACTTCCGGATCAAGAGTTGCCGTCGGCTCATCGAGGAAAAGGATTTCAGGCTCTGTGAGCAGAGCTTTCGCTATTCCCAGCCTTGCAACCTGACCGGTTGAAAGACTTCCCACCTTTCGGCCGGATATAGCCGATAGCCCAAAATCCTGAAGAGTTGAGTCAACCCTCGATTTCCAGTCGGACAGGTTGTAGATCAATGAGTACACTTTCAAGTTCTCAAGAACAGTCAAAGAGTAAGGGAGGGAAAGGTCGGTCGAGGCATAGTTGATTCTGTGGGCAATCAGTCTCCGATGGGCTATCGCATCCACACCAAGAATATTGAGGGATCCACTGTCCGGTCTAAGAAGTCCCAGGAGAATTTGGATCAAAGTCGATTTTCCCGCACCATTAGGTCCTACAATCGACAGGATCTCCCCGCGGAAAAGGTCAAGACTGACCCCACCCAGAGCTCTTCGGCTCCCGCCAAGGAAAGTTTTTCCAATGTCACGAGCCTCCAGAACTTTTTCAATTGTCCTGGGCATATATGGAAAAACCTCCCGTCATGAAGGAAGCTTCAATCCTGAAAAATGGATTGGATAACGTTTTTTTGACATTCCCTCATTTCCCAAAAATCCGATGTAAAGATCAAACTTCGCAGTCCTCGGCTTTTTGACGAAGTGGATCGGGAAAGTGACCGTCTCACCCGGCTTCAAGAGCCTGCTCTTATCCCAGGAAAGACTCCCCTCCATCGATCCCTGGTTTCCATCCACCCATCTCGGTGGCGTTGACAGTATGAGAGAAATCCCGCCTGAGCCATCAAGAGTTGTCTTGATATGGAGCGTCAATACCAGGCTGAGCCCTTCTCCTTCAGGAAGGAGATCTCCGACAGATGCGATGAAGTATCGATTTTCATCGGTCAAGATGCTTTTGGAAGCGCCCCCCACACCGGGAAACATCGTCGAAGGCGGAACCGGAAGTGGCACGGAGTCCACCTGGGGCTGTCCAGGGCGGGAAAGCGTATGGTGATTCGGTAGAGTCACATAGAAAAAAACGGTATAGAAGATCCCCGAAAGAAAAACCAGCGTTACAACCGATGCCAGGGCATAAAATACTTTTTTCTTCCCCGGATCGAGTGATTCCTGGGTAATTCCCATTTGGGCAAACCTTTTACGGTCATCGTCAATCGGCTCTTTTTCCATATCAACCCTTACCTCCGGACTCATTAAAAATACAGAAAAACCAAGAAACTGCCTAAAAATGAAACGTGATTCCCGCCGTAACCGGTGTTATCAAAAGTGCTTCCCCGGAAATAAAGACCCCCGTCGGAGTGATCTCCACAAAAACACCCATTGGCGAATCAGGAACGCGCAGGGAAACCCCGGCACCACCATCCACAGACATTCCGAAAGGATGCCCTGACAAGGCTCCTGCCCCAGATGCAGCAAGATCAACTCCCCCGACATCAAGCCTCAGGTAGGGAATAACAACTCCATGGCCAAGCCAGCCATCCGGCAACATTTGAGGGAAACCCCTCGCAAGCCCGGTCCTCAGGATCCAGCCAGTAATGCTTGCCGAACCTGGAACCGGGGACTGAACGGGGATCTGGGAAGGCTGTCCGAACAGGGAATTCTGGGAGGAAGTCACAAAAAGTGTCGGCCCCGGAGTCATCTGAAGGTAAGATCCATCCACATTCCATCGCCATTGAGCCATTGAGCCGTAAAGAGGCTTTTCCAGCTCACCGCCAATCCCCAATGCACTGTTGAAATAACGGGAGGCGCCACCTCCAGTAAAGGTATAGTACGAGACAAATGGAGCAATAGTCCAACCTCCGGAGAAAACACCTTCCTGAGATTGCGATTTTTTTTCTTTCGCCATGGGAACCTGCGGAGTAAATGGAGAAGGAGGATCCGATGCGGCAGGAGAGATGCCTGGTCCCAAGACCAGGAGAATAATGAATAAACATGCAATGGACTTCAAAGTCTTCATGGAAGCGGCCCGAGGGGAATCCTGTGATTTCCGAAATCAAAATTTGTTCCCATGTCTTTTTTTAACTGGGCCATATCGATTGATTGTTGTGATCGATCTCTGACAAGACCAGCCCTTGCCCTGGCCAAATCCCTTTCGGCCTGGGAAACGGCGACCGTTGTCCCTGTTCCCACACGAAACTCTTCTTCTGCCAATGCAAGATTTTTGACCGCCTGATCGGTCAGCACCAAGGAATCCCTGATCTTGGCAGCATCGGTTCTCAAGTTAAGAAGGTCACTGTCGACAGCCTGAACGATTGTCTGTCTCAGGGCTTCCCGCTGATCGATTTGCTGACGCTTCTGGGCCCTTGACTGCCTCACTTGTTCCACATTTAAAAAACCATTAAAGATCGGGACATTAACTGTTGCAGCAGCTGACCAGTTATAGACAAGAGGAAAAAATTCACTGTCGAAAGAGTAACTCCCAAGCAGTGAAACCGTGGGAAGGAACTGGGCCTGATTAAAACGGATAGCTTGTTCCTGGGCTCTGAGCTGACTATTGAGAACCCTCAGGTCCGGTCTCCGGGAAAGAGCCTGGCTGACAGCCGATGGTTCATCAGGAATAGCCAGGGAAGTGTCACTGACCGGCGCAACCCTGTATGGAGCTCTTCCGATCACTCCCATTGCATGGTTAAGAGCTAGCTCATCCACTCGAAGATGGTTCTCGTCCTGAACCTCCGTCAGATGAAAATTGGAAAGATTCACCCGGGCATTCAGAACATCATATCCATTTGCAACACCATCGGAAAATCGGGCTTTGGCCACAGCAAGCTGCAATTCCATGTCCTTGATCGTCAACTGGTCCACATGGACAAGGTTTTGATCCCTGAGAACAGAAAAATAAGCCTTTTCAACATTCAGGACGGTTTCGGACAACGTCTCCTCAATCTGACGACGCGATGCACTTGCCAGCTCTTTATTCTGGGCAACCTGGGCACGGCGACGCCCAAAGGCAAAAAGAGTCTCGGACAAAGTCAGTTGCGCCTGATAAAAATCATAGGAGACTGGCGACTCGGGAATAGTGAAAGGGAATCCGGGCTGAGGACCGAAGTTGCCGGTCTCTCTCGTATAAGTCGTCGACCCGTTAAGAGTCGGATAGTACTGGCTCTTGGCAATGCCAACCCCGGCAATGGAAACATTCGCACCCTCCTCTGCCGCCTTGATCAAGGGCTGATCGCGAATAGCCATGCCAAGGGCATTTCTTAAGGTCAACAAGTAAAGGTGTGAATCATCTGTCCCATTGGCCGATGATTCGGATCCCACGGAAGACGCAAAAGAGCTTGTGCAGAAAAGGAAAAGAGCCATCACCCCCAACAACAGGCATAGCAGACAATTCCTCCCGGGCCAGCGTATCCTGAAATCTTTTTTCAATGCTCACTCAAAATGTTAATCAAAAAAATCACCTCTTGAAAAACTCTCTTTCCATTTCAAAAAATACATGATAAAATTTATTCATATATTGGTAAATGCGCTGGGCAAAGAAACTGGTGGTGAGCTTCTTGTGTCTTGCAACTTCATCTTTAAAAAGAAATTTTCTGATACAGAAACCCAAAAGGAACCGACCATGACCCTCTCCCAGATCCATACGTTTCTGACTGTGACCCAAACACTGAACTTTTCCCAGGCGGCCAAGATACTGGGAGTGACCCAGCCTGCAGTCTCGACCCAAATCCAGCTATTGGAAGAAGAATTTGGAATCAAACTCTTCAACAGGGTCGGCCGCAGAGTGTTCCTGTCTCCCAATGGGATTCTTTTTCTTGATCATGCAAAAAGCATCTGGGACCAGGTCAAAAATACGTCCAGAATCATGACAGAAAAAATGACACCGATAAAAATAGAATCACTCTCCCTCGGAATCGGATTTGCAACAGGTTTTACACGGAACACCCCTTTCACGTCATTTATCCGTGGAACCTATAAAAATGCAACAGTCTCAATCCACCAAGGGCTTGATCAGGACATGCTCTCAGAACTCAGCTCGGGAAAAACGGATATTGTCCTGACGCATGTTCCGGACGCGCCACTCGTCAAGAACAGCCTCAACCATTTATCAATCCATCCGGTTGGATCTCCATCAAACCTGCTGGTCCTCGCATCCCCAACGGTCGCCAGGGAAAAATGGCAACGGGATGTCAGCACCCTCAGAGCCTTTCCCCTCATTCTCCCGAACAAAAAGAACCTGTTGAGGGATTTTATCGAGCATGAGGCACAAAAAAACGCAATCCCTCTCAACATCACGATGGAAACAACAGACACGGACCTCATCCTGAAAATTGTCATGACAGGGGTTGGAATAACCATTCTTCCAGCCTCTGCTGCAAAAAACGAACTCGAAAGTGGAACAATCATAGGTCTCTCATTGCCAGATTTTCTTGCCAATTCCTCACTATGCGCCATTACACGACAGGAGGGGCCGGAAGAGCCCTCCCCGTTGGTCAAACTTGGAACAAGGATCTTTACATCAGGATGGATGGAAAAAAGCTGAGCATCCGGCAGGTCATCTGTTACCGGGTGGAATATTTAAAATTTTGGGCTTGCCCACCGGAAGCTCCACAGTTCACAAAGAAATAGTAATTGCAGGTCAAGGCAAAGGGATTGCCGTTTTGCCCTCCGAGGGAAGGGTTGTACGCAGCGGGGGGAACCCCGACCTGTCCGTACGGAACCATCGGTGGCTGGGCAAACTGGTTCAGCAAGGTTGTCGGCCCCATTGAGAAAACCTGTACTGGGGCAGAAAGTCCTCCACCCTGCTGGATCCCTCCGCCCAATATTGGCCCTAGAGAGAACAAGACAGGGGAACCAGGAGAAAACGACCCGGGAGGAAGACCCAGAACAGGGGGAATGATCGGTGGGGACAATGGGTTGAGAGGAAGGTTCTGGCTTGGCCCCTGTGGCGCGAAAACCCCCGGAGACTGCCCCAGTGGCGAGCCTCCAGGGGGGGTAAACGGAGTAACAGGAGGGATGGGAGTAAAACTTGAAGCCGATGGCATGGAACTGATGCCTGCTCCATCCGCAGAAACACTTCCATAGAAAGAGACAAGGACAGAGCAAGCACTCCACAAGACCCACTTGATATTCACACTTGAACGAATCTTCATGACTCCTGCCTCTAGTGTCCCTAAAAAGTAACCATCAGAAACGAAACTGCCCTATTTTAGCAGACATGCCCCACTGAAGAAATAAAAACAGGTCACTCTCCCAAAAATTTCAGCTCCTCCGATGATCGCTGTTTGAGCGGAAAGCGTTTATGAACGGACAGGTAGACCGTTGGAACCAGAACAAGCGTAAAAACAGTCGCCAGAGTCAAACCACCAATAACGGCCCTGGCCAGAGGCAAACTGTTCGAGCTTCCGATATCCAGTCCCAGGGCCATTGGAAGCAGACCAACGATCGTTGCAAGACTTGTCATCACGACAGGACGAAGCCTTGTCTTGCCGGAACGGACTACCGCCTCTTCAAGAGCCAGTCCATGTTCACGCTGCAGACGATTGGTGTAGTCAACCAAAAGAACCCCATTGCTTACAGCAATCCCGACTGTCATGATCACCCCCATGAAAGCAATCGTCGAAAAGGGAGTTCCGGTGAGGAAGAAAATCCAGATAACGCCCGTAAAACTCATCGGCACCGAAAACATGATGACAAAGGGATCAAGAAGAGATCGAAACTGTGTGGCCAAAACCATATAGACGAGAAGAATCGACATCAAAACCGCAAGGCCCAGGGAAAGGAATGCTCCTTTTTGCTGTGCAATCTGCCCTGCGAGCTTGACTGAAAATCCTGCGGGAATCTCCGTCCTCTTGAGAAGAAGCTGAAGGTCTTTTGTAATATCTCCCAGGGAACGATTGACGGGATTTGCTGATATTGTGATAAGGCGGGTCATTTTTTTTCGATCAATCTCATTTGGACCACTCGACTGCCGGATCGTCGCAACATCCCTCAAAAGGATCGGGGAGCCGTTCGCATTCGTCAGAAATACATTTTTAAGATCTTCCATCGAGTGCCGATGGAGACGATCCAGCTGGACAACAATATTGTACTCGTTACCAGTGGACGGATCCGTATAGATCGAGGGGTTGTTTTCGTTTCCGACAAAACTCCACAAGACGGTCGATGCGATGGACTGCTCTGAAAGTCCGACCATCGCCGCCTTGACCCGATCTACCTGAACATCAAGCTCCGGATAATGAAAATCATTGGGGAGGACCTGAACATCCTTGACCCCGACAATGGAACGCATTCCCTGAGCAAGGGTATCAGCCAGTCCTTGGGCTGTTGTCAGGTCATACCCATAAATTTCGACATCGATAATGCCCTGATAGCCAAAATTAAGGATTCTCTCGATCAAACCTCCTGGCATAAAATAAATCCCTACACCAGGAAATTTTCCACGCATTGCTGCGCGAACCCGCCCCATCAGCTCATCGGCAGTCTCCTGTCTCTTGTCAGGATCAACCAGATTAACCTGGACAAATCCTGTATCAGGACCGGTGTTTGCTGTAAAAACTGATGCCGCACCATTTGTCCCCCTCCCTGCCGTATTTCGAAGACCGATATTAGAGGCCACGAGCCTGACATCTGAAGGAGGCAGGGTCTTGCGAATCAAGTCCTCGATCTCTTTTGCAATCCGGGTCGTCACTTCAATTCTTGTTCCCGGTGGAGCTTGAATATTAATGGTAAACTGGCTCTCATCAGGAACAGGGAAAAACTCCGTTCCTATAAAATGAATCAGCGGCAGTGACCCGAAGAAAATGGCCAATACCCCCACAAAAATCTTTCTCCTGTGATGAATCGAATACAGAAGCACTTTCTCATATCGTTCCTCAACCTTCGAAAAAAATCTCCGGAAAAATAAAAAAACTGAAGACAGGCCAGATGTTGATGCACTCCTGTCTGGTTTCAGGAATCGATAACACAAAAGTGGCGTTACCGTCCTTGAGACGAAAAATGAGGCAAAAAGTGCAAAGGTGATGGTCAGAGCCATCGGTGTCAAAAGGAGTCTGCCAATCCCTTCCATAAAGAGGATGGGAAGAAAAACAATAACAGTTGTAATTGTTGAAGCAAGAATGGGCATCGCAACTTCCGTCGCAGCCCCCAAAAGAGCCATGGCCCGGGACTCGGTCCCGATGGAAAAATGTCTGTAGATGTTCTCAAGCTCCACGATCGAATCATCGACAAGTCTCCCGATACCCAGCGCAAGGCCACCAAAGGTAAAAATATTCAATGTCTGGTGGGACGAAGAAAGAAAAGTCAATGCAACAAGGGCAGACATGGGAATCGCAAGACTGATGATGACTGTTGCAGAAATATCCCCCAGGAATAGAAGAATCACCAGGATTGCCAGAACCGCGCCCTGAAAAATTTCCCTGTACAGGCTTTTGATGGATTGGCGGATATACTGAGACTGGTCAAAAAAGGTATCGAGACGTACCCCAGGAGGAAGGCCCACAAGTTTTGGAATGACCTTTTTAACCTCATCGACGACCCCTACGGTATTGGATCCTGGCTGTTTGTTCACAGCGAGGTAGACCGCGTTTTGTCCGTTGACCCGCACAATATTTGTCTGTGTTTCAGCCGAATCGGAAACCTTCGCAAAATCTTTGATGAAAATAGGAACAATTCTGCCGTCGGGTGTCGATTGGGTTGAAACAGGTATATTCGAAAGAACGTCCACCAAATGATGGGTAATCTGGTTGTTTGTAAAGAGGTTGTAATCCTTTGATCCTATCTTGACGTCCCCTGAGGGAAGAATCAGGTTGGCGGAATTGATGGCATTGACGACCTGTATGATAGAGAGGTTTCTCGCAAAGAGTTGATGCGGATCCAGATCTACATTGATTTGGCGAACTTTCCCGCCATTGACGGTCGCCTGCGAGACATTTGGGAGCTGCTCAAGCTGTGGCTCGATTGTATTGTATGCCAGGTCGTACAACTTGACCTGATCAAGTGCCGGATCGGAAACAGTAACAGATACAACGGGAATATTCGCGATGTCGAACTTAAGGATAAAAGGCTGCTGAATCCCGGGAGGAAGCTGGTTCAGGATCTGACTGATTTTCTGGACAGCCTGAACCATTCCTCCGTTGAGGTCTTCTCCCCAGTTGAACCAGACCTGGATAGCGGAGACTCCCTCTCTTGACTGGGACTGGATATGTGAAACGTTATCTATTGTCGAAAGGGTTTTTTCAAGGGGATAGGTTACGCTTTGTTCCACATCAAGCGGTGAAGCACCTGGATAGATTGTCCCGATGATCAGGACTGGAACCGCAAGGTTCGGAAAAAGATCGATTGGCAGTCTGGCCACCGATTGTGCACCGATCAAAACAATCGCCAAGGAAGCCATCAGAACTCCGATGGCATTCCTGAGCGCAAGACGTGTCAGCCACATCGGTCAGGACGTTCTGTGGCTATCAGATGAGGAGTCCGCGACATATGGCTTGGCGTCAACTCGCTCACCCTCTGCCAGATGTTGCTGTCCAAGAACAACAATTTGATCGTCAGGAGAAATACCTGAAAGAATCTGAACGTGTTTCTTCCCCCGAACACCCAACTTGACCTTGACACGATGAGCGATCCCGCCCTCAACACGGTAGAGATAATAATCTCCGTTCCTGTTCAGGAGAGCCTCATTGGGAACCGTCAGGGCATGAGGAATGGTCTGTAACAAAAGGACTGCCCTGGCAAACATTCCTGGTTTCAGAAGACCAGCAGAATTGTCCATGTCAATTTCCACGGCCAGCGTCCTGGTCTGAATATCGAGAGCCGGATTCATTCTTGTAATTTTTCCAGGAAAAACCTTCCCGGGATAAGCATCAGCTATCACCTGAAGAGGCAATCCGATATGAAGGAATCGGACCTGGCTTTCAGGAACACTGATGACGATTTTGACGGTATGAACATCCACAATTGTAAAAAGAGGCGATTGCCCCGATGCGATCGCACCGGTGGTCGCCGGAATCGTGGCCCCCTTGTCAACCATCCTGTTAAAAATATATCCACTGAAGGGCGCGGTTATTTCAGTGTAGGCCAGATTCTTTTTCGCATATGTCACCGCAGCCCTGGACTGCTCACACTGCTCTTTTGCCAGATCATAAGAGTCGAGCGAAACAAGATTTTTAGCAACCAGCTTCTTGTACCTCTCTGCATTTTTACAGGTATAATTCATCGTTGCCTGAGCCTGCTGCAACTGGGCCCTATAAGTCGTATCGTTAATCTTCGCCAGAACCTGTCCTTTTTTAACGTGATAACCTCTTCGCACCGAGATTTCATCAAGGTATCCACTGACTTGTGAGTAAATGGCTGCCTGATTGATGGGCTGGATATCAGCCGTCAGCGTTATTGACTGGGAAATCGGAGCATAGACAGGATGGGACACATAAACACGAGCGGTTGTCGCTCCTTGGCTCACTGTGACTTTCTGTTGTACCGGATGGTGAACAAAACGGTAAACGATGACAGAAAGAAGCCCGGCGGAAACAGCGATCATCACCCATTTTCCAGTCTTATTCATGAAGCACAACCTCTTTTTTAGTGTTTCCATGTTTCTCATTCTCGACGCGGGCAAGTGGATTCATCCCAATATCCCTGATCAAATTTGCACGGGCAATCTTGTATCCGTAGACAGACTGGACAAACTGGGCACGGGCTGAAGCAAGGTCAGCTTCAGCCTGGGTGACAGCAACAGCCGAACCAACGCCTACCCGGTACTGTCCCTCCGCCAGACGAAGGCTCTCTTTAGCTTGCGACAGGAGAGTTTTCACCGTATCGATTCTTTCAATAGATGTCTTGAGGTTAAAATAGTCTTGCTTGACCTGCATGATGACATTCTGGCGAAGTCCCTCAAGAGAATCCTGTGACGCTGCCATCGTCTTCTGTGCCTGCGCAACCTGATGAACGGTGAGAAAGCCTGAAAATATGGGGATGGATATTGTCGCACCCATAAACCAGTTGTAGGTCATTGGCAAGAACATGCTCGCATAGGAATACCCACCGGTTGCCCCGATTGAAGGAAGGTATGTGCTTTTGTAATAAAGCTCATTCTGCCAACTTGCGTTTACGGAATCCTTCGCCGAAATAAAATCGGGCCGATGTTTGATGGCCTTGATCAGAAGCTTGTCAAGATCCTCGTTCATCAATTCATATTCAAGAGACGGGATAACATGAAAGTCTCCTCCATAGGAGACACCCATTGCGTTTAAAAGACCGACCCTGGCAATCTTCACGTTGTTTTTGGCCGTGATCAGATTTAACTGCGCATTGGATCGATTCACCTGGGCGTTCAAAACGTCAAACTTTGAGGCCGTACCAACCTGATTTTCCCCTTCAGCAACCTGTTGCTGCTCTTCATAATCTTTCAGTGTCTTCCGGGCAGCATCGACAAGAAGAACATCCTCCGCCAGGGTATCGTAAGCGATTTCAACATTCGACAGGAGCGAATAAAGAGTCCATCTCGCCTGGTCGGCAGAAGACTTTGCATTATAACGGGCTTGACGGACTTGGGTTACTCGCTGCCCAAAAGTAAAAAGAGTCTCCGATACATTGATCTGGGCCTGGTAATAATTAAAGCCATTATTGTTGGGTGGCTGGATGAGAGAATACAGCGATGGCGGAAACCCTGGAGAAATGACAAAGTTTCCAGTCTCATAGGTGTATCCGGCTCCGGCCGATACATGCGGAAGATAGTTCGAAAGGGCCTGACCAACAATTTCCTTGTTGGCCTGGTAAGTATGAATTGCCTGACGGTATTGGGGATGGGAACGCAGGGTGATCTCCATCGCTTCCTGAAGCGTAAGCTGACGCGGAATTGCGACCTGCTCCCCGTTCCCGGGGGACGGAAGCTCGGATCCATGGAGATCGTTGACACCCAGAAACATTTGGTTGAGAAATACAGCTGCAAGCACCAGACTTGAAAAGCCCTTGATTGAATATCGGTAGCAATGCATCATATTGTCCGACCTTTAAAAACAATCTTGTTTGTTCCGATTCCTTTCAAGAACATCTGAATAATTTCTTCAATCCTCAGGACAGGCCTCCCGTCCTTCTCTTCCGCACCAAGTGGAAAGATCGCTTCGACCCAAAGGGCTCCCATCAGACTCTGGGAAAAGAGGGAGATATCCATATCTTCTCGAAAATAGCTCAAAAGACGTCCTTCCTGGACAACATCAGAAATCATGTTTATCCGTTCTTTACGATATTGTTGAACTTTTTCCGTTGAACACTGACGCTCCTTTGGCTCCTCAATCGCCATAACTTTATAAATATCAAGGTGAAGCCGAATGAAATGAGCCATCGAAAAAGCCATTTCATACAACTTTTCAAGGGGATTGATATCTTCCCTGCTTTTGACCCTGTTGAGGATTTCCATCAGTTTCTGGTGACCGATATCAAGAATTTGTTCGTAGAGCTGCTCCTTGTTGGTAAAGTACCGGTAAAGAGTTCCTTTTCCAATTCCCAGAATTTGAGTCAGTTCATCAAGGGTGACCTGATCGTAGCGTCTTTGTGCAAACAAATTTGCAGCCTGGTCAATAATGCGATTTTTTTCCATCTGAAAAGTCATCGCTCTTATTGAATCCTCAACCAATTTCTTCTCCTGGAGCACCATCAGTCTCCCTCTAAAAATAAAAGGTCGAGCCGATAAGTAAAGGCACGACCGTCTCTGTCTGGGGACCCAGGAAAAACCATTGAGAGCGAACTTCTACAAAAAATCCTATTGGATATTCAGGTGCTCTCCCTTCAACCCCGATACCGACGTCAGCCATAACTCCGTCCTGATGCCCGGAAAAAGCTCCAGCATTGGATATGCCGGATGAAACACCCCCTACATCGCTTCTGATATAGGGAATCCATGGCTGATGGACAAAGAATGAAGGGAAAAATGGATTCATGGCCAGACGACCACCAATGTATCCCTGTTCGTAAGAGGCATCCGCATTATCTTTCGCCCCTGCCAGAGGCGGCGATATGTGGGGAGAGTTCAGGACATAGCCTCCTCCGGCAATGATCCTAAGTCCGGTCAAAATGCCATAGGAGAGTTCTCCTATTCCGCCAAGACCATTTTCATAAAAAAGATGCGACGAAGGAGTCTGGGCAATATTAAAAAGAAACGCGAGGGAAAATCCGAAATGGCCATAATTTTCATCAAAGCTGGCCTCATCAAGTGCATTCCATTTTTGGGAGGCATCAGGACCCTTTAATGAGGGATCAGTTGTTCCGGCGGATGAATCCTGCGTAATGGCAACCGGAGTTGGTGCGGCAATGGACGGAAGAGTCTCGACGACTAAAAGAAACAGGACAGATAGAAGCCCCCGGATAAAAAGCCCTGGCCGATTCATCTCCAAAATCAATAACCCTGATATTTTCAATCTGATCCCCTTCAAAAACAGATAAGAACTGACTAGTCAGTTCTGAACAAATTAAAACAATCCTTACCCCCAAGTCAAACACGTTTTCAGATGTGATTCGGGCTGATAACCGTTCACACCGCATGTCATATCCGAAGTTACGACTTTTCCCGTACAACAGGATAGATCAAACGCATAATTTCGCTCTCAGACAAACCTATCTCCCTTGGGTGGAGCGTTCTCTTCACCTCTTTCGGACCAAGACCAGATTTCACCCGGCGGATGGGACGCAACAGCCATTCACCGTTCAAATCTTTCAAAACGTAAAGAACAACTTCCTGGGAGATTGTTCTTGTTGGGTCAGAATACCCTCCCACAAGAGCAATTTCTCCCCGAACCGTCTCAATAAGTGACCCCGTGGGATAAATACCGACCATCTTGACCAGATCTGCAACAGCGGACGGGTCAATTTTATCCTCAGCAGCCTTCAGAAGAATCTCAAGTGTTTTTGCAGGAGAATATCCCATTCTGTAAACGCGATTAGCCGTCAATGCCTCATACATATCCAGAGCGATCAGGGACCTCGTTACAGGGTTAAGCTTGTCGAGGGACGTCCCGCGCGGATAGCCTGAACCATTCTTTCTTTCATGATGCTCCAGAGCAACTGTCGCGCATATACCGGAAACATCCTTGTCCGAATGGCTCTTCAAAATCCGGTATCCTGCTTCAGGATGTTCGTGCATCATTTTCCACTCTGCCTGATTCAGGGGTCCAGGTTTTTTAAGCACCTGAAAGGGAACCACTGTCTTTCCGATGTCATGAAAGAGCCCAGCAAGTCCCCAGCCTTTCAAATCTCCTGTCGGGAACTGTTTCCTGACTGCAAGTCCCAGGGCAAGGACCATTGTGTTGACAGAATGGCGATAGGTCTCATCATCAGTCTCTTCCATTTCCATCAAAAAAGTGACCAGCGCAGGATTTTTCAAAATCAGGTCAAGCATGACCTGAATCTTTTCCATAAAAGGAGCCACAGTGATTTCTTTTCCAAAACGGACATCCTTGAACCCGTTTTGGAGCAGGATTTCTGTTCTCTCCTTCAAGTCCTTGAAAGATTTAAGATCCTGGCTCGAAGGGAGGGATAGTGATTCCAGCGAAGGCGCAGAATCATTCTGTGTCTCATCTTTTTGCCGGGGACTTCCTTGATCTGCAATCTTGTCGGGTGAAGGCGGGGCTGAGACTTCCGAACGTGAAAGATCCACGACCACCGTCTGGATTCCTGCATTCCGAAGCTTATCGATATCTTCTCTGGACTTGATCAGAAATTGATGAAGGAGAAAGTCTGTTTGCCACCATTTGCGGTCCAGCTCACAAACGTACATTCCAACCTTCAAGCTCTCAATAGGAATCGATTTCTTCATCACATCTCCAACCAAACATTCCAGGAAAGCCCTTGAAGCGTGGATAGACGGGGTTCTCACCATATTTTGACACAGGAAAAGAATGCCTGAAATGCCAGATCACCCCGTACCACGAGATTTCTGAATCTTTCAGAATCCGGTTGACAGGGACAAATCGATACCGCAACAATCCCAAGATCCTCTTAGAGACTCTCCGATATAGTTCCGGGAGCAGAATCACTCGTCCACCGCTATTTCAGGAGAAGCGCCTGTTTATAAGCTGAACACAGCCAATATTTGGATGTTTTTCTCAAATCACAGCCTATATTCTATTTTATAAAAAAAAACATAAGATATCCCAAGCTCTTATGAAGAAACCGCTACAAGGGTGTATTCTGCCTTAAAAGGAGGATAAAGGGCTAGTCTGGACAAGCACTCTTTCCGCTGTAAAGACTATCACATGGATCCCGTCTCCGAAAGGAAAAATTCACGTTCCGGAGTATTCCTGATAAGAACAAAAATCAAGATTCTGACTGCCAAGACAAGTGGCCAACAAAAACCATACTCCCCTGATTAAAGACCTGAACTCACCTCAGGCGATCGTCATCAGACGAGGTGCAGGGGCAAACAATATTCCTTGAACCAGATTCGGAAGATAACGTTTGACGGAAGTCCCTCACGACGTCTAGAATAGGATTCGTGAAAACAAACGCAAAAAAATCATCGACACCAGATTCCTCTTCGGATTGTCTCAGGGTTGCGGTTCTCCGCTTTCCGGGGACCAACTGTGAGGGGGATACCTTTGAAGCGGTAGGCCGTGTCTCGGGTTTTGCTCCGGAAATAGTGACGCACATGGCCGGCTCATTGGTAGGCTTCGATGCTGTTATCGTCCCCGGTGGCTTCTCTTACGGAGATTACCTGAGAACGGGGGCTATTGCGGCAAAAACTCCGGTGATGAAGGCCCTTGCAGAATTTGCTGCTAAGGGAGGAGCTGTACTCGGAATCTGTAACGGATTTCAGATATTGGCCGAAGCAGGTCTTTTGCCCGGAATTCTCCTTGAAAACATCGGCAGGAAATTTATCTGTGCAGATACCACGCTGATTATCGAGCAAACCAAAACGCCATTCACATCCCTGTTCTCTCCCGGAGCCAGACTGAATCTTCCGATTGCACATCAGGAAGGCCGCTTCTATCTTGATGAAAAAGAACTCTCCGCCCTGGAGGAAAATCAGCAGGTTGTCATGCGCTATCAAATGAACCCCAATGGGTCCATGCATGATATCGCCGCCATTTCGAACATCGCCGGCAATGTTGTCGGGATGATGCCCCATCCCGAACGAAGATCTTCCGAAGATCTGGGAAGCACTGAAGGTCTGACGATTTTCACTTCGCTGCTGAACAGCCTTTTAACCCCTTCTGTGCCGGATGGCTCTGCCAAACTCCGGTGAGTACCATAACCCGCCTTATTCAGGGCACATTCCCGGAAAAACAATGACACCGACAACAGAACATAAAAAAGACTCCCTATTTCGAATTCCTGCACACGAGATGAAAGCCATTGCGTCACTGCTGGGCAGAGAACCAAACCTGACGGAAGAGGCGATATTTTCGGCCATGTGGAGTGAACATTGCAGTTATAAGTCCTCGAGAAAGCACCTCAGAAAATTTCAGTCGCACAACCCCCGGGTCGTCTCTGGCCCCGGTGAAAATGCCGGAATCATCCATATTGGTGAAGGAATTGGAATTGCTTTCAAAATGGAAAGTCATAACCATCCCAGCTTTCTCGAGCCTTTCCAGGGAGCAGCAACAGGGGTCGGTGGAATCCTGAGGGATATTTTTGCAATGGGTGCCCGTCCTGTCGCCCTGGCAAACAGTCTCGTTTTTGGATCATTGCGCCATCCACGCCACAGAACACTCTTTAGACGTGTGGTCGCAGGAATCGCCGGATATGGAAATCCTGTAGGCATCCCAACTGTTGCAGGGGAAGTATGGTTCGATGATCGCTATCTGAATAACATTCTCGTAAATGTCTTTGCACTCGGCGTAGTGAACATCAACTCGGTCATGTCCGCAAAAGCTCCCAAGGAAGGACTTGTTGCCGTTTATATGGGAAACAGGACAGGTCGGGATGGTGTTTCGGGAGCGGCCATGGCATCGCGCGGTTTCACTTCTTCAGATGGAGACCTTCGCCCGCAGGTACAGGTTGCAGATCCCTACGTTGGAAAAAACCTGATTGAGGCAACACTCCGGATTATTCAGGAAAATCTTCCTGTTGCCGTCCAGGATATGGGTGCCGCCGGACTTACGAGCTCCTCGACAGAAATGGCTGGTCGGGGAGGCCTGGGAATGGAACTGGACTTGTCTTCAGTCCCTCTACGGGAAACACAGATGGAGGGCTGGGAAATCCTTCTTTCTGAAAGTCAGGAAAGGATGCTGTTTCTTTCCGAGCCGGAACAGGTGGAAAGGATTCTCCAGATCGCCAGGGACTACCAGTTATCAGCAAGCGTCGTAGGAAGAACCATCACGGATCCTACCTTCAGGGTTAAAATGGAAAACCGGATCCTGGCAGAAATCCCCATCGAACTTCTGACAGACAAAGCTCCTGTATATGATCGCCCGGCAGATGTCACTCCACCTATTTTCCTGACAGGCCATATCAAGGCACAGACAGGATCCCATGCCATTCTGCAATCATTCAAGGAAATGATCTCTCACCCGAACGGAGGAGATACAAAATGGATCCACCAACAGTTTGACAAGACCGTTGGTGGTGCAACATTGATGGGACCAGGACATGACGGTGCAGTTGTCAATCTGAAGTCGTCCAGGAAATCCTCGGTTGCAATTGCACTCGCAAGCCTTCCCCATACACTTTCGAGAGATGCCTATAAGGGTGCTTGCAATACGGTCCTGAAAGCCGTCACAGACCTGTCCGCAATGGGAGCCATCCCTCTTGGAATGACAGACTGCCTTAATTTTGGGAATCCCGAGAACCCGATTGTCATGGGTCAGCTAAGTGATGCCATATCCGGGATAGCAGATATGGGAGCAGCGTTGGAAATTCCTGTAGTATCAGGAAATGTCAGTCTTTATAACGAAACGAACAAACAGAGCATTCCCCCAACACCAATGATTGTTATTACAGGACGGGTCTCCGACTATCGAAACAGGATACCGGGAATCACCAATACACCAGGGTTGACGGTCTCATTACTGGGATCTTCTGAGAATCTTTCCCTTGGAGGATCTTTTCTTGAATGGATCTCAGGAGACTCTCCTCTTGGACCGGTTCCTGAGCCCGATCCTTCCTTCCTGAAAAGAATCGTCAAGCTAATGGCCGGGCTCTCATCAAGGCGACTGATCAACTGTTCAAGATCCGTCGGAAAAGGAGGGATCCTGAGAAGTTTGTTGATGATGACGCTTGGTTCCATTGATACCGGAGTCATCATCCGAATCCCTGACCCGATCGAACCTCTCTCCTACTTTTTTTCCGAGTCCCCGGGAAGAATCCTCATCGCCCACTCATCCACTGACCAGGAAGAGATTCTTCAGTGGTCAAGAGAGATGGGTGTCACTCTCCAGACACTAGGAACAACGGTACAGAAAGCCTTCTCCGTAAGATACAGGGACCTCGACGGTCAGGAAAAACATCTTTCAGAATCCCCCCAGAACCTTAAAAACCTTTATATGAATGCCATAACCCAGTTCATGGAGGATGCCCCTTGAGCTCCGATACGCCATCTTCGCCAGATTTGCCAGACGACCACTTCCATGAAGAATGCGCCGTATTCGGAATTTTTGGCCACCCTGAAGCAGCAAACCTGACATATCTTGGACTATACGCTCTGCAGCACAGAGGTCAGGAGGGAACAGGAATTGCCAGTCTTGAAAATGGAAAGATCCTCCTCAGGAAGTCCCCCAAACTGGTCTCTGAATTTTATACGGAAGATCTTCTGGCTGACCTTAAAGGGAGTGTCGCCATAGGACACAATCGATACGCTACAGCCGGCGGAGATCCAGAAAAAGACCTGCAGCCACTGACAGCCTTTTACTCCAAAGGGCCCATTGCTCTGGTTCACAACGGCAATTTGACAAATGCCGTTGATCTGAAGCGTGAAATGGAAAATGAAGGAGCACTATTCACCACCGAAGTAGACTCAGAAGTTCTTGTCCACCTCATCGCCAGGTCGACAGGCATGACAATGATTGAGCAAATGGGAGCAGCACTGGCATCAGTGAAAGGCTCCTACTCATTTATTGTCCTTCTTGAAAACTCGATGATTGGTGTCAGAGACCCCTTGGGGCTCAGACCACTTTCAATCGGACGCATTGGAGATGCTTATGTTCTTGCATCGGAAACATGTGCGTTTGACTTGATTGGAGCCGAATTTATCCGTGATGTGGACCCGGGAGAAATGATCGTTATCAATGAAAGAGGCATGGAGAGTCATAAACTCTTTGTTAGAAAAGACGCTCCATGCATTTTTGAAATTGTTTACTTTGCCAGACCAGACAGCCTGGTTTTTGGCTATCCTGTCTATTTGTCACGGAAAAAACTTGGCGGACGACTGGCAAAGGACTCGGCAGTTGATGCTGACCTGATCATTCCTGTTCCCGACTCTGGCGTTGCTGCAGCGCTTGGATATTCCGAAGAGTCAGGCATTCCAGTCGATATGGGGTTGATCAGGAACCATTATGTCGGCCGCACGTTCATAGAGCCACAACAGTCCATTCGCCATTTTGGGGTCAAGATCAAACTCAACGCAGTTCCATCGATCCTCAAAAACAAACGTATTGTCGTCGTCGATGACTCAATTGTTAGAGGAACAACCAGTCGCAAAATCGTTTCCATGCTTCGCGCCGCAGGTGCATCCGAAGTCCACATGCGAATTGCATCTGCTCCCATCATTTCACCATGCTTTTACGGTATCGATACGCCAACGCGGACAGAATTGATTGGGGCAACCCACAGTCTTGAAGAAATCAGGAGATACGTCAAAGCTGACTCATTAGCATACCTCTCCGTTGAATCCATGCAGGAAGAAATAGAAAAGGCAAAGCAAGAGGAAAATCCGAGAAAGGGCTTTTGTACTGCATGTTTTACCGGCTGCTATCCAATCCCTTTTTCAAAAGAAGAACGGATACAGCATGGACTATTTGAGAGCTAGGGACTCAGACTCCGCTCCCTGCTTTTCAAATCTCGATGATCTGGCGCATGCCCCTTCATCGATGGGGCTTCGGGCCCTGCTACAAGGGGCTCTCCCTTCGGACTCATCCTATCCTGCTCAACGGTCTCGTTTTTGGGGAGTGCGCTCAGAAGGACTCTCGAAATAATCCCATCCTTGGTATCTATCGTTACATAACCATAATCTGTTTTAAAAACAAGTACAGGGGTTCTTCCAAGCGGAATAACCCAGGAAGGCTTCTGGGAAAGAGGATCTTCAGGATCGTATTTTTCTCCAACAGATAATGCTCCCAAAAAGCGATCCGAAGAAGCTTTCTCAAAAATTGTGTAATACAATATGTTTTTATGAAAGATAAGACGAATGCCGCGGTGGTTGTAATTCCAGACTGTTCGACCTGCAACAATAACAGGAGGCGTTTTTGGAATTCCCAGCGCTTTCGTGACCTCTTCCATTGTAACCCCGGGCTTGGTAAACATCGAAGAGGTCTCTTCTTTTTTATGGCTCTTGAACTTGTTCGGATCCACTCCTGATGAGACAGAAGCGACCTCCCGCCACCCGGGAATTTTCTCAATCTCACCAAAAGCATCCCTGCTTTGTGTTATATCTCCGGTAATACTGCTCCACAACCCCTCATCATATAACAGCCTGGGATCATAGGATGCCTTCCTTACGGCCTTCTCAAACAGTCTTGCACCACTTATCCGATGATTTTCCATCAAAAGTGAGAGTCCATAGTCTGCCGCATACCATGGAGAGTCGGGGATCAGATTGTAGGCTCGTCGAAAATAACTTCGGGCCTCCTTCCGTTCCCCTTTTAGCAGAAGAAGCCTGCCCTCGGCATTAAGTGCAGGAACAAAAGCAGGATTGAGCTGAAGAGACATCTCCCACTCTGATTCAGCGGCATCAAGAGCTCCAATATCAAGAGGAATCGCATGGATTCTGATTGTCGGGATCGGATCATCCACAAAAAGGAATCGGTCTGGATGAAAAAATCGACTTTCAGAAAAGGATTGATAATAAGCAAGCCCAAGAAGGAAATGGCCTCCTGCAGACAGGGGAAACCTTGCGAGAAAACGGGAAAGATCATAAATGGCTGTCATGTTATGGTGAACAAAAGTAGCTATCTGGCCTTCAAAGTAAAGGGCAGAGCCTTTCAACACTGAAAGCTTCTCAGCCAGGAGAAACTTCCCCTTTCCTCCAAGGACAGGATCGGAACGAAGAGTCCCCAGAAGTTCTACAGCGCTGATAATCCCTTGGTAATGGTAACCAGCCTGGACCATTGCGAGCGCAGCATAAAGGACAGGATCCAGAATCTCCTTGCCATCGACGGTTGCCGGCAGAGAACTCGCGGATGCAGACGCTCCAACAAAATGATTCCCGAGCTTGGCAAACATTCTCTCAGATAAAAGATAAGCAAGAACGCCAGCAACCTCATCCGTGTTCTCAAGAAGTCCCGAATAAATCATTCCCCTTGATAAGACAAGAGTTTGACCTTTTAGAAGATACGCGATCGGTTTTTGTCGATCAAGAATAACGATGCGGATTTTGAACTCAGGATGATCAAAGTATGGTCCCAGGCGGAGGCTGATGGCCTTCAGTGAAGCATTTGCAGAGCGATTCCTGACGATTCCATATTTTAATATCAACCGGTTAAGGTCATCCATATTTTGGATCTTCTGGTCACGAACATCACTCGTGACCCCCTCGGGATCGACCTGCTGGGCAGCCAGTCCCTCCTGAGAAGCTGATAGAACACCTCCCAGGAGCAACAAGCACACCAGAAACACCCATCTGCGGCAAACAATCACCAGAAAGCTCCTAAGTATCATGCAACGATTGCGTATCATGAAAAACAGCGTCCTGGAAAGACCATCGACAGATCTTCACACTCAAGAATGCTCAAGATAATGCACATAATCCTGTATTCCCTCTTCGACTGTGAATCGCGGAATATATCCCAACAAGTCTTTTGTTTCTTTGATTGAAGCTTTCGTATGGTTTTGAAAAAAAGAATATGGATTATCAAAATATTCAGGGTTTAGGCTTGTTTTCAGGGCTTTGTTAAGACTGTCGATGATTTCATTAAAGGATGTTTCTATTCCTGTTCCCGCATTCACAATACCGGAATGTTCAGCAGAAAGGGCAAGAATATTGGCCTCAACGATATCTTTTACGTAGACATGATCACGACCTTGTTCGCCCCACTTGAAAACCCGGGGATTCTTTCCCGATCTCATCTGAAGGTACAACTGATAAATCATGCTTGCAAACTTCCCCTTGTGTCCTTCACCTGGTCCAAATACATTAAAATACCTTAGACCAATGACAGGTTTTGAAATTTCCATCGAAAGCTTGCGTGCAATATTATCAAGCAGCATTTTTGAAAAACCATAAACATTCAGGGGATTAGGGATCTGGTCAACCGACTGTGGACTTGGATTATTTCCATAAACTGCTGCAGAAGAAGCATAAACAACCCTGCACTGAAAAGTTTTCGCATATTCGGCTATTCGATGAAACCCTTCAACATTCTTTTGAACCATTTCGTGCTGATCCATCACGGTCGTATCTGTAATGGATGCCTGATGGATGATCGCATCGAATGCAGGCTGATTTTTGAACAAATCAACCAGATCCATTCTGGAGACATCACCACAACGAAAATCCCCACGAAAGCCTTTCAGATTTTGAAAAACCCCAGAAGAGAAATCATCAATAACGGTCACTTCGTGACGATCTTTTTCCAGGCGAAGAACAATATTTGAACCAATAAAGCCGGCACCACCGGTTACCAGATAACGCATAGGACCCTCCAAAGTGAGCACAAAAATACTTCATTCGGGTCAATCTTACACAAGAGCCGGATATTTCGCCAACAGAAACAACAGCCTGCACAGGAGATCAAGAAAACACTGCTCCGTGATAGAATGCATCTGGGTTGACCAGAAAATTCAAAAACAAGACACCTGCAGGAAGATCGGAGACCACACTGAGATCGACCCACAAAGAGGCATTGTTGGGCCCCTTTTCATTTCTCAAACAATCAATAGACAAAAATCGTTTACGCGGAGTGATTTTCGCCTATTCGTTGTCCCAACTGAGTGAAGGACTAACCCAAACGGCCATCACATGGATTGCCTACAAAATGGCTCTCGAAAAACTGACGCTTATTTCACGAATTGGTTTCCTTCAGACTCTCATTCCATTTTTGATCATCCTTCCAATAGGTTTTGTGATCGACAAGCTTCCAAAGCCCCCTCTCCTCTCCGGAATTAATATTTTTAAAGGAGCAACATACGCTATCCTCCCTCTGATCGCACTTTTTAATCAGACTTCTTCTATACAGCTTCTGACCATCGTTACGGTAACAGCATTTCTTTCCGCCTTCTTTGGCCCAGCATTCAACGCCTTGCTCCCTTCATTTGTCCCGATTGACCGCCTCCAAAGTGCTAATGGATACATCCAGTTATTTGGTCAAGGGGGGTACTTTCTCGGACCACTCCTGTTTGCATTCCTGCTTTTACACATGAATGCACCGCAGACACTCCTTGTATCCGGAGTTGGATATGTCCTATCTGCATCTCTTTTCATACTGATACCACAAACGATCACTCCATCCACATTATTGAGTGAACAGTTCTCAAAAGCAGCAATACAGCAATCAAAAACAAAAACATCAAACTCCCTGCCACATATTCTGAAACTTCACCCAAGTCTCCTCTTGCCCATGCTTTTAGGTGCAGTTTTTGGCCTGATCAACGCACCAATGTCACTTCTGTTTCCTGCTTTGACAACGGGAGTCTTTCACCAGGGGAAAAGTCTTTTTTCCCTCCTGTCAGGGAGTTATTTTGCGGGAAGCCTTACCGCAGGATGGGTTCTGGTGAGGTTTCAAGGCTGGAATGCAAAGAAAACAATTATTGGAGGAATTCTTGCAGGATCCCTATCACTCTTCCTTCTTTCCATCTCAAAGATCCCAACAGAGGCAATCCTCCTTCTTTGGGCTGCAGGAACAGGTCTTGGGCTTATTCTTCCACTAGCAACATCTCTCATCCAGAGAGAAGCTCCCCAGGAAGCGCTTGGCAGGGTTTTGTCCCTTGCAGGATTCATTTTTCTGATTGCAGCCATGGGTGGCATTTACTTGGGAACACGCATCCTGAGTGATCAAGGCCCCAAGTATTATCTTTCAGGTGCGGCAGCAATACTTCTTATTATCGCCATCAGCATTATGTTACCCATTGGTACAAAAGACAGAAAAAAAGTGTAACAAAAGGAACCACAAAACATCCTCCTCCCCAAAAAATCAAATAACCGCTCAAGCAACTCCTTAACAAGAAATACAAATAAATAAGAAACTCTCCCATTAACCCTAAGGCATAAGACTTGCTGTGTATTTAATGCGGGACACATTCCATGGAGGGATCGTTGAATATCCAGTTGGCTATCAGTATTTTGAAAAATAGAAATTTTAGCCTGTTAACAATGGGGCAGGTTATCTCCCAGCTTGGAGAAAACCTTAACAAGGTGGCAATGCTTTGGTTTGTATACCAGTTCTCACACAAGGCGGCTGACCTCGCATGGGTTGGAATTCTTCAAACACTTCCCCCCCTTCTTTTCGGATGGTTTACGGGCCCCATTCTTGACCGGGTTTCAAGAAAAAACGTCATGATCTTTATCGATATTACCAGAGCACTTTTACTTCTTATGATTCCAGTTCTCTTCCATAATGGGATTCTGACTCTTCCAATTCTCTTTACCCTTGTCTTTCTTATTTCTGTTGTCTCGGGAATTTTTGGACCAGCTCTCTATGCGTCTATTCCAGAGCTTGTCCAGCGGGAACAAATTGTATCTGCCAATGCACTCATGCAAACAACAGGTCAGGTGGGAATGCTTCTCGGGCCAATCACAGGAGGTATCCTTATTGGTCTCTGGAATGCTCCGTTTGTAATGATTGTTAATGCTGTAACCTTTTTTTTATCGGCGATTTTCCTCTTGATGATGAAACTTCCAACTCCTCATCGCATAACACCTTTTTCCATAATGGCTCTCTTTAGGGAAACAGGTGAAGGGTTCCAGTTTGTCTTCAATGGAAAAAGCAAGCTTCTCCCTTTATTCGGGATTATGACTTTGTACGGATTCATAACCGGACCGTTTACACTCATCTTGCCTGTATACACCAAAAATGTTCTCCTCCAAGGCCCGCAAACACTTGGGTTTCTTCTGTCCGTCATGGGATTAGGTATGCTTGGTGCATCGATGCTACTGACTTCAGCACCTCCGGCACACTATGAAAAATGGATTGCAGGAGCTTTAATTTTTGGCGGATTGGTAATGATTACAACCGGCTGGATCCATCCAATCTTTTTTGCTTCTGTCGCGATAGCCCTTATTGGAGCATCCTTTTCTGCCTTCAACCCTTTGGCTCATACCATTATTCAAACACGTGCCCCTGAAATTCTTTTGGCTAGGACGCTTTCAACCATGTCCATCGGATTTCTTCTTGGAGCGATCGGAGGAATGAGCCTTTTTCCCGCACTTATTCACATCACAGGTGTCGGCGTGGTTTTTGCAATGATGGGCCTCGTTTTTCTTTCCGGTGGATTTGCCTTCTTCCGGCACTCAATCAAACAAGAGTCTTCCCAGGACTCATCAACAATCCAACAACACCTACCAATATCCATCGAACCGAACAGGAATGAATCATGAAAATAGCGATTGTATCGACTCCTTTTGTATCTGTTCCCCCCCTTAAATATGGGGGAACAGAACTGTTTATCTCCCATCTGACCGAGAAGTTAATAGATCGCGGCCATAACATCACCTTGTTTGCCACAGGTGATTCAAAGTCAAGGGCAGAACTAGAGTTTCTCTTCTCAAAAGGTCAATGGCCCATCAATCAGATGGATGAACTCTCCCATATCGCCTTTTCTGCCAAAAGGATTCAGGCAATGGAGGACGTTGATATCGTCCACATCAACTCCCCATATGCCCTTCCATTTGCAAACATGCTGGACATTCCCACTGTGGTAACACTCCATCATCCCAGAACACAGGACTTCTCATCTCTTTATCTCCAATACCCGGAAGCAAACTTTGTTGCGATCAGTCAGTCACAAAAACAAGGGGAAGTGTCTTTGCCCAATATGCATGTTATTCATCATGGGCTTGACCCAAATGCGTACCCTCCCTCTGAACGGCCCAAAAACTATGTTGCCTTTCTAGGTAGACTTGCTCCCGAAAAAGGGCCCGACTCAGCTATCCGGGCAGCACAATCAGCAAATATCCCCATCCAACTGGCGGGATCCGTCCATTGGGTTGATAACGATTTCTATAACGATCACTTGAGATCTCTGCTTCTTAAACCGGATGTTCAATGGTTGGGAGAAGTGGATCACGTTCAAAAAGTAGCTCTCCTCCAAGGAGCGCAGGCACTTCTCGTTCCCATTCGCTGGGAGGAGCCCTTTGGACTGGTCATTATTGAGGCCATGCTTTGCGGAACACCAGTTATTGCCTTTCGGCGTGGCTCTGTCCCGGAGCTTGTCGAGGAAGGGGTGACCGGTTTTCTTGTTGACACTGAGAAAGAAATGGCTGAAGCCATAAAGCATAAGTTGAAAGGGTTCAATCGCGCTCTCTGCCGAAAAAGAGCAGTTGAACGATTTTCGACCAATACCATGGTTGAACAATACGAAAAACTTTTTAAGGATCTTGTCCAAAAAAACCGGAAAGAAAGTTCCTCGAGGAGAGCCTCCTCAAGTCAGCCCGCCTCAGTTTCGTGCTAACAAGGACAAATTGCTCTATGCACCAACAGAACCGAACAAAAAGGATGAGGTGGAAAAATCCATGAATATCAATGGACAACCATTTTTAAAGAGTCAACATGACTGCCTTCTTGTTGTAACCAACAGAGAACCAATAGTCCTGACGGGAAGTCAGGTCAAATACCCTGCTGGTGGAGTCAGCCAATCGCTCCATCGACTTTTGCTAAAAGAAGGCGGCATCTGGATTGCGACTCGAGATTCGGAAGGGCCGGACCAAGTTCATATTCAATCTTCCGAAGGAGCAGGATACGATCTTTCAAGAGTCAGTATCCCCCCCCATCTCAAATCTGATTTTTATGAAGGCTTCTCCAATGATGTCCTATGGCCTGCATTTCATGGATGCCCTGAATTTATGGCACCCGCTCCGTCTTTTTACTCAAGTTATGATCAGGTTAATCATATGTTTGCGCAAAACATAGCCAAGGTTCTTGAGAAGTCAACTCCCTCGGTTGTCTGGATTCACGACTATCAGCTAACACGAGTCGCATTATGGCTGAGAAAAGATCAGACACCCAAACTTCCTCCTCTAGCTTTTTTTTGTCACATTCCTTGGCCGTCAAAAGAACATTTGATACATATTCTGGAACACAAAGAAATCGTTGAGGGACTTTTAGCACATGACCTCATAGGTTTCCAGACCGAACAGGATAGGGAAAACTTCCTCCAGTCAGTGACTGCTTTTATAAGAAATGCCGAAGTTCTGACAGATGGAATGATCCGATGGAACAATCGTCTGATCAAAGTCATGTCTATGCCGATTGGTGTTGACTCGGTAATGTTTGAGAGAATGGCAAACAACACCAGAAATTTGTCCAGGGCCCACTCCTTGTTGACAGCGAATAAACTCGGAAATAATGCAAGGTTTCTTATTTCAGTTGACAGAATGGATTATACAAAAGGGTTTATTCAACGATTTGAAATTTTGAGACAACTTTTCACCACTAATCCAAAACTACAAGGAAAGATTTCACTTCTTCAAATAGCAGTACCAACTCGGACAGGACAAAAAATCTATAGAAATCATCAGGAAAAAATCCGGCAGGGAGTTCATGCTATTAACCATGAATTTGGAACGAAAGACTGGCTTCCAATCATTTCAATTGAGGAAACCTTTGAACAAGAAACGCTATCCGGTCTGTATAAACTGGCTGAAGGTGCCCTGATAACCTCCACCATAGATGGAATGAATCTTGTTTCACAAGAATTCTTGGCGAGCCAGAATGGAGGCTACGGCATTCTTTTTTTGAGTCGGTATACAGGTACGGCCACTATTCTCAAAAATGCCGTTTCTATTGATCCCCTTGACCCCACCCAATCAGCAGGGAGAATTAGCGCTGAACTGGCCATGCCTAGAGAAGCAAGACGACTTAGAAACTTATCCCTAATGGAACAGGTCCGGCAAAACGATCTTGCACACTGGGTGTCTTCTCTTAGGAAAAACATCGCTTCCTTTTCGCATTCGAATACAAATAAAATAATGGTTGCGTAATGCAAAAAACAGAACAAAAAACAATATTATTTCTTGACTTCGACGGAACACTTGCAGAAATCAGAGACACTCCCGGAGAAGTTTATCTGGAGAAAAATCAATGGATGATTCTCGAGCATCTTTCTATCAGACATTCGTTATTTGTTGTCTCAGGGAGATCATTCAATGACATCCAGAAAAGGGTACCGGAGACACTCACCGGAATTGCTGGAGACCACGGAGCAGTCCGGAGATTCGGAAAGGATACTTTTGTCATTTCTGAAGCTCAATCCGTTAAAGACCTGGTCAAAACATTATCTGTGGCATTTCTTCCGTTAGAACTCAAATTTCCTGGAATGCTTCTGGAACCCAAAGACTATTCTGTTTCAGTTCATTATAGAAATCTTCCTGTTAACCAAATCTCCGAGTTGTACAACCATATTTCTAATATCAAACATCAGCTAGACCCATCTAATGAGTTAATAGAAACAATGGGCAAATCAGTCTGGGAATTTAGACATCCGGAAGCTCGGAAAGAAGAAGCATTAGAATGGTTTGTTAGAAAAATGAAAGAAAAAAGATCCTCGTCAACCAAAGAAAGATATATCTTTATAGGAGACGATCAAACGGACTGGAACTCAATTCTCTGGGCAGGACATTCTGGCGGCAAAGGGATCTGGGTCGGAAGTCATTTTCCATGTCCAATAGGAAACTATACACCTGACATAAAAAATTCTCCAAAAGAAATATGGGAGGAACTTGAGAAATGGTCCACAAGTAAAGACTTTATACCGTTTTCCGATTAGCCAAATAATAAGAAAGCCCTTCCTCCCACGACGGCAGATAAATCCCGTTTTCGTTAGCTTTATCATTTGATAAAACAGTATAAAAAGACCTACGTGCCTTTGCCCTGAACTCCGCCATTGTTGTTGGGTTCACAACAACAGACAATCCGGAAAGATCAAAGATCTTTCTGGCAAAATCATACCAAGAACAAAAACCAGCTGAGGTAAGATGATAAATGCCGAACGGTGGCTGAGTCATGATCAGTTTTTTCAAGGCAAGTGCCAATTGATATGTAGGTGTAGGAGAAACCAGCTGATCTGAGACGACATTAATAGGAGTACCTTTTTGAGCCAGTCGAAGCATTGTCTCAACAAAACTCCCTCGTGCCCTTGAGATACTTGCATAACCAAATAAACCACAGGTCCTGATTACATATGAATGAGGACAGCGATTTAAAGTAAGCATCTCTCCTGAACGCTTGGAAACTCCGTAGACAGATAATGGAAGCGCTTCGCTTAGTTCAGAAAATGGACGAGGAGGGTCGGAAGATGGATTCCCGAATACATAGTCGGTTGATACAGTAATAAAAATGATTTTATTTTCCTCACAAAACTCGGCAAGTTGAGCAGGAGCAAAGGCATTTAGGGCAAAACATGACTCAATATCAGATTCCGCTTGATCAACCTCGTTATAGGCACTGGTATTGACCAAAACATCTACGGGGCTATCTTTTAAGATAGCCCAAGAAGATGGATCCAGAACATCAAAGGCAGGACGATCATAGGGAACCGCTTCACCAGAAAGAACCTGCACAAGATCTTTCCCTAGTTGCCCCCTGCTCCCAATTACTCCCACTCTCATAAAAGACTAGTGCTTCGCCAGAATGGCTGCTACGATATTCTTTTGTTTGGCTGTCAGTACAGCATAACAAGCCAAATGGGCCTTTAGATGATCAGCTGTTGCAATGGCCTCCTTCTTCCCTATAAGTTTCAGAAGCTTCTTTGATTTATGAAAATTAGGAGTAGGAGATTGCATCAAACTTAAATATTCAGATTTTAAGGCTTCAATTTTCTTAAGCTGTTTGGACGTTTTCGGGATGATCATATGGGTAATTTTCTTGATTTTTTTTAATTGGTTATCTGTCAGATTCAATTCCTTCGAATGGGAAAAATAAAACATTGGACCAGGATGGGATACAAGGACTGACGGGAGAATAAAATCCGTCCTCATCTGAGATTGGAAGGTCTTCATGTCGAAGGAAGAGGCGGCTGCTGATGATTGAGTAGGAGATATAAGAGTAGAAGATATAAAAAGAAAGGCAGATAGAACGGACCCAAAAGTAATTCTATTCAGTTTCATAATACCCCCAAATCGTAGACTAAAGTAAGATCAATTCATTGGAACCAACTTAAAAACAAAAGTCCCTCCATTAGTAACAACTGTTATCGGAGAAACAAGCGGAAGGGAAAAAGCATAGCGGACATAGTGAGGTAAAACATCCACCTTATCCATTTTTCCCTGATTTTGGTGATTAGCGTTCTTAATTAGTATAAGTCGAATGGTAGGAGGTGCATGATATTCAAAATGACCATGACCGAAATACCATAGTTCTGTTGAACGAGAACGATACTGCTCTTGGACAGAATACTCTTTGATTTTGGATGGAGACAAGCCCCTGGCATCAAGAATCTGGGCGTCTCTGGCATATAAAAGGCGATGGGCATGTAAAGAATTGCGAACAAACAAAAGGGCGACTAAGACCAACATTACAGTCAAACCTAAAAAAAACCAGATCATCCTGATCTGTCGATCCATAGTCGCTTCCCCTCATAAACTCCTAAGATACAGAGGATCCTTTTGATTGGGATTCTTTAGACTCATTTACTGGATTTGAAGGAGATTTTGGTTTAGATGGGGAACTAGATGCCTTGGATCTTTTATCCGACAAACTCTGCCCAAGCTCAACCAGTTCGATGATTGCCATTTCAGCTCCATCTCCAATTCTTCGTCTTGTTTTAATAATCCGAGTATATCCACCAGGTCTTGAAACAAACCGTGGGGCTACCTCATCTAAAAGATGAAATGCAACATCCTTGTCCCGGATAACTTTCAAAAGGCTTCTGAGAGTTGTAACTGACTTAACTCTCGCTTTGGAGATCATCTTTTCAATCATCGGTCGAAGCTCTTTAGCTTTCATATGAGTAGTTTCAATCCGTTCATGCTCAAAAAAAGCTGTTATCATCGATCGAAACATTGCTTGGCGGTGGTTAGAGTCACGGCCAAATTGTCTTCCTTGTAAACGATGCCTCATCGTATTCCTTCCTTATTTTTTACTTATTTTGAAAAAACTACTATGTTTAGATCAAGTGTTTTGGAGATCAAGACCAAGAGATAAGCCCATTGCTCCCAGAGCTTCCCGAACTTCCGATATAGACTTTCTTCCAAATATTTTGGTGTCTAGCAACTCGTGTTCTGACTTTTGAATAAGCTCTCCGATTGTGGCAATATGAGCATTTTTCAAACAGCTAAGCGCCCTAAGGGACAAATCAAGATCTGAAACCGGTTTTCCAAGAAGATCAGCAGAAACCTGATCAATTTTAAGAGGTTGGCTGGAAATGCCAGAAGATGATGAAGAAACCTCGTCGAAAGAAAATAAGTTAAGATGTTCTTTCAATAAAGCAGAGGCTTGAGCAATAGCTTCCTCAGGAGTTAAGCTACCGTCTGTCTCAACTTCCATCGTAAGGCGATCATAGTCCGTCATGCGACCAACTCTTGTACTGTCAACATAAAAATTTACTTTTTTTATAGGCGTATAAATTGCATCGATAGGAATAACCCCTACCTCTAGATTTTCTTCTTTGGATCGATCCGCAGGGACATAGCCTCTGCCTATAGATACCTGCAAGTCCAGATCCAGAGTTGCTCCCTTATCAAGTGTTGCAATAAGATGATCTGGATCAAGGATCTCAATAACTCCCTGAGTTTCGATTTGACCTGCTGTTACTCTGCCTGGACCAGAAGCCTTCAAATGAACCCAAATTGGATCATTGTGATGAGATTTTACTCGGACTTCCTTCAAGTTAAGCACGATATCAGAAACATCTTCAAGAACTCCGGGAATATTTGAGAACTCATGAAAGATACCGCGATGTCTAATAGCAGTAATCGCTGCTCCTGGAATTGATGACAAGAGAACTCTTCTGAGCGAGTTACCCAAGGTAGTTCCATAGCCTCTTTCAAACGGTTCAACAACTATCTTCAGAAATCGGTCTGTCTGGGATTCATTGTCTATTACGACAGATTTAGGCATCTGAAAATCGGAAAACATATTCATGCCTGATGCTCCTTAATAAGAAATAACAATTTGAAGAAAACTTATATCATCTTGAGTACAACTCGACGATGAGGTTTTCCGATATAAGAATATTAATTTCTTCTCTTTTTGGCAGCTCTCGAACAACAGCCCTGAAGTTAGCCTTATCCAAGTCCAACCAAGATGGAACAGTGCCTCTTGCTTCGACATCCCTGAGATTAATCTGGATCCGCTCGTTAGCTCTGGTTTTGTTCTTTAAAGAGACAGAGTCATGTAATTTACATTGATAAGAAGGAATGTTGACCTTCTTTCCATTGACTTCAATATGTCCATGGGTTACAAGCATTCTGGCTTCATTCCTTGATGTTCCAATTCCCATCCGATAGACAACGCTATCCAATCTCAATTCAAGGCTAGCAAGAAGCGACTCGCCAGTAATTCCCTTTTTCCGAGCTGCGTGTTCAAAGGCAATCCGAAACTGTCTTTCCAGAACTCCAAATATCCTTTTGACTTTTTGTTTTTCTCGCAATTGGGTTCCGTACTCAGATATTTTGGCTCTAGCCTGTCCGTGCTGACCTGGAGGATATGTTCTCCTGTCAATAGCACACTTAGAAGACAAACAACGAACCCCTTTTAAAAAGAGCTTAACACCCTCACGACGACAAAAACGGCAAACTGCTCCACGATAACGAGCCAAGATTTTCTCCTTTTGGTAAATTAAAAACTAATTAATTAGACGCGACGACGTTTAGGTGGACGGCAACCATTATGAGGAATAGGTGTAACATCTTTAATAAGGTTGATCTTAACCCCGAAAGTTTGTAGGGCTCGTATTGCTGATTCACGCCCTGAACCTGGCCCTTTAACGAATACGTCGCAAGATTTCATACCTGAGTCCACAGCTTTTTTAACTGCAACTTCAGCTGCCTTTTGCGCTGCAAATGGGGTACTCTTCCTTGAGCCTTTGAAACCTTGGGCACCAGAACTAGACCAAGACACAACATCTCCATTCGGATCTGCAATCGAAACGATAGTGTTGTTAAATGATGCATGGATGTGAATGACACCCATTGGGATAGATTTTTTATCTTTTTTCTTCGTTACTTTTTTAACTCCCATTACTCCCCCATATTTGTATTTTCAAAAATCAACCTGTTTTTTTCTTAGCTCCGATACCCTTTTTAGGACCTTTCCTTGTACGTGCGTTTGTCTTTGTTCTTTGTCCCCTAACGGGTAATCCTCTGCGGTGACGCAAACCAGCATAGCAGCCAATGTCCATTTTACGCTTGATATTTTGGGTAACCTGACGCCGTAAATCCCCTTCAACAGTTAGAGCCTCAATAATTTCTCTCAACCGAGCGGTTTCTTCATCTGTCAGGTCTTTCACCCTTTTGTTAGGATCGATTTGAGTCTTTGCTAATAACTCGAGGGATGTAGCCCGACCAATACCATAAATATAGGTGAGTCCAATTTCTACTCTTTTATTCTTCGGTAAATCGATACCAACAATACGTGCCAATTGAACGCCTCCTTAACCTTGTCGTTGTTTGTGCCTTGGGTTTTCGCACTTTACTCGTAAAATACCTTTTCTTCTGATGACCTTGCACTTCGAACAGATTGGTTTAACTGACGCTCTCACCTTCATTTTTATCCCTCATTTAAAACGGTAAGTAATTCTTCCCCGGGTCAAGTCATAGGGAGATAGCTCAATTGTTACTTTATCTCCCGGGAGAATCTTTATATAATGCATACGCATTTTCCCGGAGATATGGGCAAGAACTTTGTGCCCGTTTTCAAGTTCAACTCGAAACATCGCATTGGGCAGAGTCTCAAGAACCGATCCTTGAACCTCAATAATGTCTTCCTTTGGCACAAATACTCCTTAAGAAAGGTCCGGAAGCAAACTTAGAATGACCGGCCCCCCTTTTGTAATCGCAATCGTGTGTTCGTAATGTGCTGACAGTGAGTGGTCCCGAGTGACTGCAGTCCAGCCATCTTCGAGTACAGTCGTATCGTAATGCCCGGCATTGATCATAGGTTCAATAGCCAAAACCATCCCCACCTCGAGTTTTATACCTTTTCCCCGAGCTCCGTAATTTGGAATTTGTGGATCTTCGTGCAACTTTTTTCCAATACCATGGCCAACAAAATTGCGCACTACAGAAAAACCAAAAGACTCGGCATAAGATTGAACAGCATTGCCGATGTCTCCAATCCGGTTTCCTGGTTTGGCCTCGGCGATACCCCTAAAAAGGGACTCTTGGGTTACGGCGATTAATTTTTTAGCAGTCTCAGAAACATCTCCAACGGGAACAGTCATGGCGGAGTCACCAAAAAAGCCATCAAAAAAAACCCCGTAATCTATCCCTACAATATCCCCCTCTTTAAGTTTGTATGTACTGGGAATCCCATGAACGACTACATCGTTCACTGAGGTACATAAGGATGCAGGGTAGGAGTGATACCCTTTAAATGCAGGCTTAGCACCACAAGATAGCGCATGCTCCTCAGCTATCTTGTCTAACTCTAGAAGAGTGACCCCGGGCCTTATATGTTTTTTTATTTTGTCCAATCCCAGAGCTACAATTTGAGAAGAATTTTTTATTTTTAAAATCTCTTGTTCTGTTTTAAGATAGATCATTTAATCACAAAATTATCAAATATTGACTTAACACTGTCTGTAACCACAGGAATCGGCTTACTTGCATCGACTACTTTTAAGATATCTTTTTTCTTGTAATATTCTATAAGTGGGTTTGTTGCTTCCCAATACACAGCCGATCTCTGGCGAATAATATCTTCGTGATCATCCGAGCGTTGTTTTAGTGGAACTTTACAAAAATCGCAAAGATTATCATTTTTAGGTTTTGCATAAAGAACATGATATGTTCTTTGGCACTGTGGACATAACCGGCGCCCAGATAACCGTGAGATCCGATCTTCCTCATCCATTACAAATTCGATGGCCAAATTGAGATTGTAACCTTTTTTTCCTAAAAATTCATCTAAGGATTTTGCTTGCGATAACGTTCTCGGAAAACCATCCAGAATAAATCCAGTCATAGAAGGTAATGAGAGAATATTCTCATAAATCAATTCCAAGACAAGAGAATCAGGGACTAATTGGCCTGACTCCATATACTTCTTCGCGTTTAAACCCAACTCAGTCGCATTTTTTAAAGCTTCTCTTAAAAGATCTCCCGTAGCCAATTTGGAAATGCCGTATATTTCGGCCAAGACATTAGCTTGGGTACCCTTACCTACCCCCGGTGGTCCAATAAAAACAATTTTTGCATTTATCAAGCTATGACGCCCTCCCTTTAATTCGAGTTTTTTTAAGAAAACCTTCATAATTTCTTGACATCATATAGGACTCGATTTGTTGGGCAGTGTCAAGGGAAACACCAATAACAATCAATAAAGAAGTACCGCCAAAATAAAAAGGAACATGCAGTTTGTAAATCAGGAGCTCTGGAACAACGCATACAACAGAAAGATACAGCGCTCCAACTAAGGTTATCCGGTTCATAATCCCGTAAAAAAAAGTAGAAGTATTTTGACCAGGTCTGATACCGGGGATATATCCACCATATTTTTGCATGTTTTCAGCAATATCAGCTGGATTAAGGACTACAGCTGTATAAAAAAAACTGAAAAAAATAATCAACAAAACATAGAGTAGCGTGTATGAAAAACTTCCCGGAGACAAAGACTTGCCTACATTTTGTATCCAAGGGACCGTAATAAAACTAGCAATAGTTGCAGGGAAAGCGATTAAAGACGAAGCAAATATTGGGGGAATAACCCCAGCCGTATTTATTTTTAAGGGAATATAAGTTGATTGCCCACCCATCATCTTATTCCCAACAAGTCTTTTGGCATATTGTACTGGAACTTTTCTTCTTGCCGTTTCAATAAATACTATTGAACCTACAATAGCCGCAACCATAAATAAAAGACCAATAATAAGGAAACCTGATAACTCTCCTTGATTATAGAGCTTGTAAGTATTGAGGATGGCAGAAGGCAATCTTGCAATAATTCCAGAGAAAATAATTAAGCTAATCCCGTTTCCTACACCTCGCTCAGTTATTTGCTCCCCAAGCCACATAATAAAAGTAGTAGCAGTTGTCAGGGTAATTACCACCAACAACCTGAAACCAATGCCAGGATGAGGCACAAACTGACCATGGTTCATGCTTTCCAAACCAACAGCAATGCCAAAAGATTGAATCAGAGCGATTAACACCGTAAGGTATCGAGTATATTTTGTGATAACCTTACGACCTCTTTCTCCCTCTTTAGCTAATGCCTGTAAGGCTGGATGCACCACCGTTAACAATTGTAAAATGATGGAGGCAGAAATATAGGGCATAATACCTAAGGCAAAGATCGTCAAGCGAGATAACGCCCCACCCGAAAACATATCAAAAAACCCAATAAGAGCCCCTCCATTTTGATGAAGATAGACGGAGAGAGCATTCCCGTTTACTCCTGGAGTGGGAATATAAGCTCCTATTCTATATACAGCCAACATTCCCAATGTAAAAAGAATGCGTTGGCGCAACTCAGGTATCTTTCCAATGTTCCCGATTACCTTAGATATTCTTTCAAACAAAGTCGTAGTCCTAACCTATTAAAATTATTCGGAAATTAAGGTTGAGACCACTTGGCCACCCGCAGACTCAATTTTATTCTTTGCTGAAGCACTGACCTCTAAATCTAAAATTTTATATGCCTTAGAAACTTCACCATTTCCAAGAATTTTAACCCTATCAAACTTACCTTTTAAAATCCCCAAGTCTGCTAAGGTTTCATAGGTTACGGTATTATCTGGAAAAGAATACTCTTCAAGTCTGGACAAATTATAAATAACCACATTATCCCTATTTAGTGGAGTAAAACCTCTTTTAGGAATTCTTAAGACTAAAGGCATTTGACCACCTTCAAAACCAGGGGGCTTGACTCCGCCTGATCGAGCATGTTGGCCTTTGTGCCCTTTGGTAGAAGTTTTTCCATGGCCAGAGCCTGGGCCCCTACCTACCCTTTTTTTACGGTGAGTAGAGCCTGGAGCTGGAGTTAAATCGTGAATTTTCATCTTATCCTCATCGTTTCTTATATTGTTTTTACTGTAACTAAATGCTGAATTTTAAAAATCATCCCATCGATAGTGGGGTGGCTAACTCTTATTACTTTTTGATTTGGTTTAGTTAAGCCAATGGCTATTGCAACCTTTTTTACTTTAAGCGGAACTCCGATTAAACTCCTGTTCAAAGTAATTTCCAACTTTCCACTAGAGCTTGTCATTATCACCTCAGGCTTTGTATTTTTTAATTAGCAGACTTTCTTTCTGACATCACATCGTGATAACTATGAAGTCTGCTCAACCCATCCATTGTAGCTCTGACAACATTATAGGGATTACCTGAGCCAAGGGACTTACAAAGTATATTTGAAACCCCTAATACCTCCATGACGGCTCGAACGGCGCCTCCGGCAATCATTCCAGTTCCTTCTGAAGCAGGCTTGATCATCACATCTTCTGCACCAAAATGGCCGAGAACTTCATGAGGAACAGTTGTTTGGCGCAATGGAACTGTAATCATGCTTTTTTTGGCATTTTCCACCGCTTTTTTTATCGCATCAGGAACTTCCCCTGCTTTCCCTTTTCCAAAACCAACTTTCCCGTTTCCATCCCCAACAACCACTAAAGCAGAAAAAGAAAATCTTTTTCCACCTTTAACAACTTTTGAGACCCTATTAATAAAAACTACTTTATCTTTCAACGTACCTGGTTCTGTCTGGGGAATCACTGATGGTCCTCCTGATGAGTATCAACACTTAAAATTCTAATCCGGCCTCTCGAGCACCCTCAGCCAACGCCTTAATACGGCCATGATAGATATAGCCGCCTCTGTCAAAAACAACTTTTTGAATATTTTTGGATTTTGCCAGAGTTCCAAGTGTTTGACCTACTTCCTTGGCTGCAGCAACAGAGTCCTTCGATTTAGCAGTTGTATTTACTAAAGAAGAGGCTGAAACCAAAGTATTTCCTGTTTTATCATCTATAACTTGAGCATAGATATATTTTAGACTCCTAAAAACAGTCAAACGAGGTCTCTCCGCTGTACCTTGAATTTTTTTTCGAACCCGAGTGTGTTTCATTTTTCTGGTGGAAGCTCTTGTATCTTTAGACACTTCTTACTCCTTTATTTTTTACCTGTTTTGCCTTCTTTACGAAGAATCTTTTCGCCGGAATATTTGATTCCCTTACCTTTATAAGGCTCAGGTGGCTTAATTCCCCTGATATCAGCGGCAAACTGACCTAATAACTGTTTATCAGAACAAGTCAGGGTAATAACGGTCTGTTTTTCAATAGATGCCTTTACTCCAGAAGGAAGAGGCATTTCAACCGGATGGGTAAAACCTACGTTTAAAGAAATGACCGTCCCATTCAATTGGGCTCTATATCCAATCCCAACAAGTTCGAGTACTTTTTTAAATGGATCGCTGACTCCCTGGATTTTATTAGCGATCAGAGAACGATGCAGCCCATGAAATGATTTATCCTTGCGATCATCTGAAGGACGAATCAGCGTTAACTCATTCTCTTTCTTTTCAAGAACAAACCCTTCAGGTAATTCATGAGACAAGGTTCCATGTGGTCCCTTAAATTCTAATGAAGAATTCTTCTGATTAACAGTGACCCCTGGAGGTACTACAATAGGTTTTTTACCAATTCTGGACATTGTATTTCCTTTGGGTTAACGTTTTACCAAACTTGACAGATCACTTCTCCACCGAGATTCTCGGACTTGGCCCTTGTATCTGTCATGACACCTTTAGAGGTGGTCAAGATAGTTACACCAAGCCCACCCATTAAAGACTTATGCTCATCACTCTTCCGATATACTCTTAAGCCGGGAGAAGATATTCTTTTTATTCCGGTCAGAATTTTTTTCCGATCTTTTACGTAACGAAGATTGATCAGAAGATCTTTTTTAGAATTTTCTTCTTTAACAGAATAAGAGCTAATAAAGCCCTCTTCTTTTAGTATTTTGCAGATTTCTTCCTTGATTTTTGAATGTTGGCATTGAACTTCATTATGGAGCCTCATGTTCGCATTCCTGATTCGAGTAAGAAGATCTGCAATAGGATCCGTCATTGACATATTAATTCACCTTTCTTCTAGTATTTTACCAAGAGGACTTGGTTACACCTGGGATGTCACCTTGTAACGCTAGGTTTCTAAAGCAAATACGGCACATTTTAAAATCTCGCATATATCCTCTGGGACGCCCACATAAAGGACAACGATTATATTTCCGTACCGCGAATTTTGGTGGTCTTAAGGATTTTAACTCTAGAGATTTTTTTGCCACAAATGCCTCCTGGATTACTTTTTGAAAGGAATACCTAAAAGTTTTAACAAAGTCCTTCCTTCAACATCGGTCTTTGCTGTAGTAGTAAAACAAATATCCATACCGTGAAACATTGAAACTTCGTCATATTTAATC
>JAKBTA010000085.1 GCA_021844645.1 Nitrospirota bacterium | reverse complement strand
GCCATTTAGGGTGTTCATCTGAAACCTCCAATCATGCTGGCCTGTCACATAACGGCCAATTGTCCATAACTTATAGGGGCATCAACCTTATGCCCGCCACCTTTGGGGTTTACCCCCCTGCTACTTTCACATCTATTATATCGCCTCTTTGTATTCTGTCAAGTATTATGTCAATTCTAAATCCACCGCCCCCTCCAAAATGTGAGGTCACGTCCCATATTCCCCCGATGCTTTTCATCCCTTCATCACCCAGACAGAGATCCCCGAAACGAGTCCGGATCAGATGAAGGATGGTATATCCAAGCCCTGACAATATCTTGCGTATTTCTCTATTTTTACCTTCACAAAGGGTGATATCGAGCCAAGTTGTTCGCTCGTTGGCCCTCGCGATTTCGATCTTGGGAGCCATAAATCCCCAAGGGCTCCCAGCATCCCCTTTCCTGACACGTTCCAGATCTTCCGCCTTCATCGCCGGCCTGACCTGTACACGGTAGGTTCTGGGAACTTCAAAATCAGGATCGAGAAGATCCGCAAGCTCCCCCGGACGACTTGTCAGCAAGATCAGACCGGAAGAAGCCATATCGAGCCTGCCAAGAGGAGTGATCTTACCTGTAAAACCATTTTGAGGTCCCCATGGACTCTTCTCGATCAGGCGATCGATTTCCTTTTCCCTTCTTCCCGGATCCAAACCGACAAGAATCCCCCTCGGCTTGTTCATGGCGAGAACCAGGAAGGGCGCAGGTGAAAGGATGTGTCCATCGAGAGTAATCTCCGGGAACCCCCCAGCAGGTGCCGGAATGGATAGATCAGGAGAAGTCACAATCCTTCCATTCCAAGAAATGCGACCTTCCCTGATCATTCTGAGGGTTTCCGAACGTGAGGCAATTCCGGTTTTGGAAAACCATCGGTCGATTGTATGAAAGATCTTTTGCGTACCGACATTGACCCTGTCCATTCTAAAAGCCTCTCCACCACAATTGATATATTTTGGAATCACCTTCTAAAAAAGCTGAAAAAGGCTGATTTCAGTCGAATAAGGTAAATTTCCAAATAGATCATAATATAGATCCCATGATCTCGTTTTTTCTTGACCAGGCTCAATGGATCACATTATAATAATGAAACCTAAGAAAAAGAATCCGGAATTCCCCTTGGAATTCATTTGATAAAACGAAAGGATCATCATGAACTGGCTCATCACTCAATCCGTGTCCTGGTGTATTGGGGCACATCTTCTGACTTCATCCGTTCCCTATCAGGCAACCATTACCAAAATAGCATGCACCCAACATGTGAACCCTACGCTGGTCGCCGCCATCATCGAAAAGGAATCGGGGTTTCATCGCCGGAAGAGAAGAGTAGAACCTGCCATTCATGATATTTCCAGGGGGCTTATGCAAATCACTCTTGGAACCGCCAGAATGATGGGTTTCAGGGGCGCCCCCAAAAAGCTCTACTCTCCAATGGTGAACATTCAGTATGGCGTCCGCTACCTGGCCTATCTGCTGAAACGCTACCCTACAGGAGAAGATGCGATTGCCGCCTATAATGACGGTCATCCGCATTTTAGGCGGGGACATTATGTGAACTCAAAAGGAGGGTATTCTGTCCAGCGCTATGTTAGCGATGTCCTCAGAAATACCAAGAATCTCATGATCGCATCAATCAACAGCTGGGATTTTGAAAACCATTTGGGATTTATCGGGGAACCATCTCCCTCACTGAACTCCCGCTGGCTTCTGGCCGACATTGGACTTTCCGGGAATAACCGGCTTGGAGGCCACAGGACGGGATTTTAGATGAGTGTTTCGATACTTGAAATACGCACCTGCGTTCACAATAAAAGCATCAGCCCTTGATTCCATTTTCCGGTGCTCCATGGACTCATAAAAAAGGACCAGTCCAGCAAGGATCACCGACCCTCCGAGCGTCAGTGCTACAACCGACCGTATCTGATGGCGAATGCCCAACCCCAGGATCAGGGAAACGATCCCCAAGGCAATCACCAACGTTGCAAGACTTAAAAACAGAAGCATTGTCATCTTTTCCCCCCTTGTTCATCGGGCGATATCCCATCCCGTTCACACTCCGTCCAATCTAGCGCGTTAATTCGCCATAAGCAAGGGCAAACCACTCATGGAAGCCCCTCCAACGCCTCCTTTACGACAAGAGTCAGATTCTGGTTCTGCAAAGACGGGCTTCCATCACGCTGGATAAAAACCCTGATCATCACCCGACGGACCGGCAAGGACAGCAACAGTTCAGTCATTGGCCCCCTCGACAGGGTTTCCAGGAGCGGATCCCAGACCAGGAGCCCTCTTTTCTGAAAGTCTGCCGGATTCTCCGGTCGAGTATCCCTCGATGCGATATCAATCTTTAACGCTCCATCAGACAACCCCAGAAGGCGGCAAAGATCCATCTCCTTAACTTTTACCGAGGACTCGTCCGGAAAGGATGAATGAACCCTTCCGGATCGCCATTCAGACTCATAGACCATCTCCCACCGCTTTGTCCGCAACAGAAAGGATGTCCACTTTTCTCCCAGACTTTTTTACGGGGTCTGTCTCTTTTCTCCACAGTCGGACCGTCTCAATCAGAGAATGATCCGTGAGGGAGAGATAACCCTCCATGTCATCCAGAGGATTTCCCGGACACAAAAGATCAACCGTATCCCCCAGCAAACCCGAGAGCTCCATGTCAAAAAGTCTGGTGGTCCGATGAAAATAGATTTGCTGGTACATAAACGATCTGATGACCAGGAAAATTTCAAGGGCTCCTAAACCGGAACGATGAAACGAAAGTGTTTTTTCCTGAAATCGGGTATAGAAAAGGATTCGATCAAGATCTACGGGACCAATGGAAACACCGCACATGTATGAATCCCGGAGGATATAGTCCAGGTTGTCCACTGTAAAAAGACCTGAAAACAGGGGCTTCAGGGTTTTGATAAACTCCGGTGGTTCAGGAATCGACTGGTCTTGGCGGCTTCCCTTTCCGACAAGGTAGGCAACCCAGTCCGCAGACAATCTCTCTTGATCCATAAACCGTCCGCAAGGGGCCCGGTCGAGATCTTCTATCGTTGCCCTCATGGGACCCCGAATGATCTCCTGACTGATTCGTTCATGAGAGATGCCGAATCGGGTCTTGAGGACATGATCATCATAGAAGTGACAAAAAGGACCATGGCCGCTGTCATGGAAGAGAGCAGATATTCGGAGAAGGGACTCAAACAGGGCAGGAGAAAGTGCGCCGGGGAAACTTTCATTAAAACCTGGATAAAGATGATCCGCAAATCGCCCGGCGATATGCATTGCGCCTAGAGAATGGACGAACCGGCTATGCTCTGCCGAAGGAAAAACCAGTCTTGCGCTTTGGAGCTGAAGGATTGAGCGAAGACGCTGTATCCAGGCAGAGTCGACCAAGTCCCGTTCTGAAGAGCGACCTGGCCGATCGGGTTTGGAGACAAAGGGGATATACCCATGTATCGGATCAGAAAAAAGGGAAACACCCGATAACTGGGAGGAATTCGGGTGGAGGTTCTCTCTTTTGGACATAAACCTCCCCGGGTCCGTGAAAGATGTTCGTAAGCCGAGTTCTGTCATACCTTCCCCAAAAGGAAGGCAGGGTGACCATTACTCTAGATGCAAGGTTACCCTTGCACTCAAGCGACCTTACCCGGGAGCCTTGACCGGGCCAATCTTATCCCTTTCGGGAGCGCCCCCCTATTTGGTCTTGCACCAGGCGGGGTTTACCATGCCGTCCCTGTCACCAGGTCCGCGGTGAGCTCTTACCTCGCCTTTTCACCCTTACCCGGACGAATCCGGGCGGTATCTTTTCTGTGGCACTTTCCTTCCCGTCACCGGGACTGGGAGTTACCCAGCGCCTTGCCCTTTGGTGCTCGGACTTTCCTCCCGGACGAATCCGGGCGGCCACCTGAACATCTTTCACTGGACCCGGAGAAGAAATCCGGGGAACTACCGGGAAGAGATCGACTGGTCAAGGGCCATGTTGGCCAGTGCGTCCGCTCGTTTGTTTTGCTCCCGTGGTACATGCTCAAAAGAAATCCGGTCGAATCGACCGGAGAGCTCCATGACTTTCTGATAAAGGGGGAAAAGACCAGGACTTTTGACTTTATAGCGGCCTGTAACCTGCCGGATCACAAGTTCAGAATCGGCCCGAACAACCACCTGTCGAATACCCAACTCACAAGCTGCAGTGAGACCCGCTACCATTGCCTCATATTCCGCAACATTGTTGGTCCCTTCCGGTAGCCTCTTTCCAGCTTCCCTCACGCACTTTCCCGACTCATCAACAAGAGTCCATCCATAAGAGGATGGCCCTGGGTTTCCCCGGGAAGCGCCATCACAATAAAGGATCAAGACACTTTCCCGTCCTCGATATAGAGCCAGCGCTGACAGTACTGACAACTCATGATTTGTTTTCTTTTCTTGACTTCGGTAACGGTCCTTGGAGGAAGGGTAATCCGGCATGACTCACAGGCTCCATCGATCACGCGGGTGATCACCTGGCCATTCTTTTGGGAAGACCGGAGTCGCTGATAGGTTTCGAGAAGGTCCTCGTCAAATCCCTTTTCCAGATCTTTTCTGGCTTTTTCGATCTCTTCGATCCGCTGCTTTCGCTCTTCCGTTTCCGCAGCAAATCGATCTGTCTCTTGCCGGTAGACTTCTTTCTTTGTC
>JAKBTA010000084.1 GCA_021844645.1 Nitrospirota bacterium | reverse complement strand
GGACATGAGACAGATATCACGATTGCGGACCTTGCAAGTGACCTTCGCGTTGCAACTCCATCAGAAGCAGCTGAAAAAGTGATTTCTGACAATCGACCTATCTTATCCAGCTTGGGTATTCTCGACATGCGAAGTCGAAGGGAAATGCTCCGTCTCCTTGCAGATGTTCAAAGCAAAAGGAAGTCCCTTGATGAGCAACTTCATCGTTTCCCTCACAGGCTTTCTTCCAGGGTTCATTCTCTGGATTGGTTTTCCAGAAGAATGGGCGCCTCCATGGGCGCGCGCCTTTATATCGCCAGAAAACAACTTGACCGACAGTCAGAAGTCATGAGAAGTCTTGTTACCGCTCAGAAAAATCTATCCTCAGAAAAACTTTCGAAGTGGGTGTCTCGCCTGAGAAGTCCTTCAGAAGCCACAATGGTGACACATCGTCTCCTGTCTGCTTTCTTTTCTCGTCTTTCCCAATCATTGAATGTTACGATCGGCGAACAGGCTGCCCGTCTCTCTTTTTATGAAGACAGGCTTGTCCGATCGATGTCGCTTTCAGCTTCTCGTCTTCGGGAACGCCTTGGTCATCTTGAGGGAAGTATTGCCCAACTTGGGCCAATGGGTGTTCTCCAGAAGGGATACGCTCTTTTGTTTCATCTTGAGTCTGGCCAGCTTGTCACACAATCTTCGCCTCCTCAAAAAGGGGAAAGACTTTCTGCAATGATGGAGGGCTATTCCTTGATCCTCAGTGTTGAGAATGTGGCTGCGGCCCATCTTGAGGCCCCATCCTTTCCTGTCTCTATTTCACCACATGGAGCAATAGGAGAGGAGAATAGTGGTGGCTAGTCGTAAATCCTCTCAAGGAGCCGATTCTTTTGAGAAAAAAATGGCCAGGCTAGAGGAGATTGTTTCCCTCATGGAGGGTGGTGGTCTTCCGCTGGAAAAAGCCATAGCCCTTTTTGAGGAAGGGGTTGTTCTGTCGAAGGAATGCCGGGGGGTTCTCGAGAATACGGAGCGTCGCATAACTCTTCTGATGAAGGGGGATATGGAAGTTCCCTTTGAGGATCAGGTTCCGGTCAATAAAAACGAGGAGAGAGAGAACGGTGGTTGAGTTGGTCAAAAATAATTCCGGGAAAGAGATAGAAGCTTTTCTGGACTATGGTAAAGCTTTGGTGGATTCCGCATTGTCTTCCCTATTTCTGGAGCCATGGGCGGGTCGGTTCGGTCGTTTGTCCGAATCTATGCGGTATAGCCTGCTCGCTGGTGGAAAGCGGATTCGTCCAATCCTGTCGATGGCGGCGCTTTCTTCTGTCGGTCATGATCCCGAACCTTATATCCCACTTCTTCTTCCTCTTGAACTCATTCATACCTATTCATTGATTCATGATGATCTGCCTGCAATGGATAATGATGATCTCCGTCGTGGAAAGCCAACCAATCATGTTGTTTTTGGGGATGCAACAGCAATCCTTGCAGGGGATGCCCTTTTGACTTATGCCTTTACGATTTTGTCCGATCCCCGTTATGATGAGCTGTCTTCTGAAAAAGTGAGACTGGCTGTTGTTCGGGAGCTTTCTCACGGATCGGGTCTGGCTGGAATGGTTGGTGGTCAGATGCTTGATATGGAAAGTGAAGGTCGACGGATTTCTCTTGAAGACCTGGAGTTTCTGCACAGGCACAAAACGGGAGCACTGATCCTTTCATCTGTCAGGATTGGTGCATTGTTAGGGGAGGCAGGTGCTTCCGAATTTAACTCACTGGATCAATATGGTGAATCAGTCGGCGTCGCGTTCCAGATCGCCGATGATCTCCTTGATGTTGAGGGTGATGCCGCAACTCTTGGAAAGGCAGCACAAAAAGATAACAATCATTTAAAAAATACATATCCTGCCCTCCTAGGTATTGATGGGGCCAAAAAAATGGCAAAAGAGAAGCTTGAAGCTGCTCTTGATGCTGTTTCCGGGTTAGGTGAAAAAGCTGATCATCTGAGGGGAATTGCACGATATATTATAGAGAGAAGGAATTAATGACTGACATCCTTAAAAGAATTGGTGGGCCAAGAGATATCAAAAAGCTCACAATGGACGAAATGGGGAATCTCGCACAGGAAATTCGATTGGAAATGATCCAAGTCCTTTCCAAAGTTGGTGGTCACTTTGGAGGAGGACTTGGTGTGGTGGAGCTGACGATCGCACTGCATCGCATTTTTGATACTGAGCGTGACAGAATTGTCTGGGATGTTGGGCATCAGGCTTATCCCCACAAGATGCTGACGGGACGTCTGGACCGCTTGTCCACAATTCGTCAGTGGCAGGGGCTTGCAGGTTTTCCGAAACGGGAAGAGAGCCCTCATGATGCCTTTTCCGCCGGCCATGCCGGGACGGCCATCTCCGTTGCCTTGGGAATGGCAGAGGCCAGGGATCTCTCGGGGGACGATTATCGGGTAGCCTGTGTTGTTGGGGATGGATCTCTTACGGCAGGTATGGCCATGGAAGGATTAAACCAGGCCGGGCATAGGAATAAGGATCTTCTCATCATCCTTAATGACAACGAGATGTCAATCTCTGAGAATGTGGGTGCCTTGTCCACAATGCTTGCTCGAATTACATCCGATCCCAGATGGTCAGGGCTTCGTGAAAAAACCGAAGATGCAATGAAGGGAATCCCCGTCATCGGAAATCAGGTCGCCAAGTTTGCTCGTGCAGCCCACGATTCCATGGTCGGAATGATCTCCCAGCCAGGGATATGGTTTGAGGAGATGGGACTCCATTATGTAGGTCCTATTGATGGACATGATCTTCCATTGCTTTTGGAGACATTATCCAGGCTTCGGAATCATCCTGGTGCGGTGTTGCTTCATGTGATCACGGTCAAGGGAAAGGGATATGCACCTGCTGAAAATAACCCGGTCAAGTTTCATGGGGTAACACCCTTTGACATTAAAACTGGTGAGTTTATCAAAAAGCCCTCATCGAGGCCGACTTACACTAAGGTCTTTTCCCAGACAATGCTAGACCTTGCTGAGATTTTCCCCAAGCTTTTTGCCATTACGGCAGCCATGCCCGAAGGAACCGGTTTGTCCGATTTCTCCAAAATCCATCCGGATCGTTTCTGTGATGTGGGAATTGCCGAACAGCATGCCGTTGCTCTTGCTGGCGGAATGGCTGCCCAGGGAGCCAAACCTGTTGTAGCGATCTATTCGACTTTCCTTCAGCGAGCATATGACCAGCTTGTTCATGATATATGTTTGCAGAATCTTTCTGTGTTTTTTGCTCTGGACAGGGGAGGACTCGTCGGGGAGGATGGGCCTACGCACCATGGTGTGTTTGATATCGCCTACCTGAGACATATCCCGAATATGGTCCTGATGTCTCCAAAAGATGAAAATGAGTTGAGACATATGATGTATACAGCTCTCAGGCATGAAGGACCAATTGCTGTCCGATACCCAAGAGGTGAGGGTGAGGGAGTCGGGCTTGAACAAGATTTCCGGGAAATCCCCATTGGAAAGGCAGAGGTTCTTTCCGAAGGTTCCGATGTAACCCTTTTGGCCTATGGGCAGATGGTTCCTCTTGCTGTTGAAGTAGCCAAACAGCTCGCTCTTGAGGGACGGTCTGTAGGGGTTGTCAATCTTCGTTTTGCCAAACCGCTTGATGGAGAACTCCTTGAAAAGCTGATTTCCGGGAAGAAAAAGCTGGTTTCCATTGAGGAAGGTTCTTTGATAGGAGGTGTTGGTGCAGCCATTTTGGAGTGGTCTTCGGATCATGGACTTCTATCTTCGACGAACCTGATGCGTCTTGGTATTGGAGATGAGTACGTCGAGCATGGAGGAATCAAGTTTTTGAGGGATCATGTCGGTCTGACATCCGAAAAGGTTTTGGAAAAAGTCAGGACATGGATTTCCGGAGGAAATTGATTTCCCAAAAGGTAGAGGTATCATTGGGAGACATTAAACGGCTGGACTCCCTTGTTCTCAAGAAGGGATGGGCAGATTCCAGGGAGAGCGCTTTGATCCTGATTGAAAGTGGCAGGGTCAGCGTTAAAGGGGTTGTTAAAAAAAAACCATCCGATCAAGCCAGATTTGATGATCTTTCTTTATTGCCTGAAAAATCACTTCCTGCTCCTTTTGTTGGGAGGGGCGGGGAGAAACTTCAGGGTGCCCTGAATTTTTTTGGGATTTCTCCTGAAGGGCGTTCGTATGTTGATCTTGGGGCATCAACTGGTGGCTTTACGGATTGTTTGATCAGAAAAGGTGCGAGTCGAGTTCTGGCAGTAGATGTTGGCCGTGGACAACTGGCATCGTCACTCCTTTCAGATAACAGAGTTTCCAGCATTGATGGTGTGAATGTGCGCCATCTTGGCTCTTGGGTTCCTTCATGGCCAGTGGATGGAGTTGTTGCTGATCTTTCATTCATTTCTCTTCGGAAAATTCTTCCGACCGTAGAATACCTGTTGCGAAGCGGAGGCATTTTTCTCCCGCTTTTCAAACCTCAGTTTGAAGCAGCTTCCCGGTTTGTCGGTCCCGGAGGGGTGGTTCGGGACCCGATTTTGCAACGGAGTTTGATTGCCAGCTTCTTTCTTTTTGCCGAGGAATCAGGATGGCAGGTCAAGGGGTGTTTCCCGTCCCTTATCCAGGGGAGAAAAGGTAATCAGGAATATCTCCTCTTCCTTTCGAGAAAGCCTCCCCAATAAGGGAACGGTCTATTCCATTTCAAATGAAAGGCGTTTTTAGACTTGAAACTAATCGTCGGAGGTGGTGCGGGGTTTATTGGT
>JAKBTA010000020.1 GCA_021844645.1 Nitrospirota bacterium | reverse complement strand
GAAAATCCGTCAGATGACCCCTTCACCCATCTCTCCAAAAATGTCCCGGAACATGCTGATCGTTACGGGGGAGCCATCGGGAGACCAGCATGGAGCGCGTCTTTGTCTCGCCCTGAAAGAGATTGATCCCTCCCTGGCCGTCTACGCTGTTGGAGGAGCCAATCTCCGGAGCGCCGGCGCGGAGATCGTGGTCGATATTTCCGAGCTTTCCGTCATGGGGCTTTTCGAGGTCGCCAAAAAACTGCCGGTTCTCTTAAGGGCCAAAAATCGCATTCTGGAAGCGGTGCGCATCCACGGGATCAGGACGGCCGTACTGATCGATTTTTCCGGTTTCAACCTGAGACTTGCGAAAAGCCTGAAGGCCATGGGCGTCCGTATCTTTTATTATGTCAGCCCCCAGGTCTGGGCATCGAGAAAAGGGCGGGTCAGAAAGATCCGGGAGCTTGTCGACCACATGTTTGTCATCTTTCCCTTTGAGCGGGACTTTTACGAGGCGGAAGGCATTCCGGTCACTTTTGTCGGCCACCCGCTCTTAGACGAGTCCCGTCCGGCGCAGGATTCCGAAACGCTGAAAAGGCAGTTTTTCCCCGGGATCGGACCACCGGAAGAAAAGGCCGGCGAGACACCGTCTCCCCGGGTGATTGGTCTTTTGCCGGGCAGCCGGGAGTCCGAGATCGGATACCTTTATCCCCGGATGCTTGCCGCATTCGATCTCCTCAGGAAGAAGTATCCGAATCTTCGGGCTCTGGTTCCCCAGACGCCCCATTTGAAAGATTCTCTCTTTGCTTCGATGGAGTCTGTCTATCCCTGGACCGCCGATCCCGATATCTTCCGGAGAGTTCCCGGGCGGTTCAGGGAGGTGACAAAGGCATGCGATGTGGCGATTGTGACAAGCGGAACCGCGACGCTTGAAACCGCTCTTCTCGATGTTCCCATGGTGGTGGTTTATGTCATGCATCCTTTGTCCTACCAGATTGCGAAACGTCTGGTGACGGTTCCGGCGATCGGAATGGTCAATCTTGTGGCCGGAGTTTCTCGTGAGGGGGGAACAGCAATGCCGGAGCTGATCCAGGGGGACGCTTCGCCGGAGCGGATCTTTTCGGAGGTCTGCCGGATCTTTTCCGGGACAGAAAGAATTGAAAAGATGCGGGAAGCCCTTTCCCGGGTCCAGCGATCCCTGGGAGAGCCCGGGGCCTCAGGAAAGGCGGCTTCTGAAATGGCAAGGTTGCTGGGATGGACATCCGGAGGAAATCGTTCATGATGGTTTTCTGGAAAGATCCTGTTTATCTGAAAACACGGAAAAGACTGCACCGATGGCTTCATCCGTACCGGTTTCTCCTGTTTATGGGAATCCTGATGGCGATTATCGGTGCGGCTGTTTCCAGCGGTGTTCCGATTCTTCTCAAGGAGCTGATCGACAAGGTCTTCAGCGAAAAGAATCCGAAACTTCTTTTTGTCCTGCCGGCGGCGTTTTTCATCTTGTATTCGGTCAAGGGGCTAACCGCCTACCTTCAGGCGGTCTTTCTCAAAAAAGCGGCTCTTCACATGGTGAGCGACGTCCGCCGGGACCTTTTTGCCCATGTGATCCGTCTCCCCCTGAGCGCTTACGGTTCAGAAGGGACCGGATCCCTGATGAGCCGTGTCACGAACGATACCCAGATCCTGCAGGGGGGAATCGCGGAGATTATCAGGGATCTCATCCGGAATTCTTTCACCGCTATTGGCATGATGGCGGCCCTTTTCTGGATGAATCCGAAACTGACCTTCTTTATTCTCCTGGCGGTGCCTTTTACGCTGATCCCGATCAGGAAAATCGGAAAGAAAATACGGGGATCCTCCCGCCATTACCAGGGCAAAATCGGAGACATGAACCAGCACCTCTCCGAGAGCCTTTCCTCGGTGCGTCTGATCAAGTCGGTCGGGTCCGAGGAACTCGAGATCAAAAACTTTGAAAAGCATTCGGAGGAGTTTACCTCTGTACAGTTGAAGATCGTGAAGTATGAAAACATGCTTTCCCCCATCATGGAGTCGATCGGAGCGCTGGGCGCGGGCATTGCGGTCTGGCTGGGCGGATATTCCGTTATTCACGGAACGCTGACTCTGGGGACCCTTGTCGGATTTATCACCGCGGCGCAGATGCTTTATCAGCCCATCAAGGGGCTGGGGAACGCCCAGTCCGGGATACAGATGTCGCTTGCCGCCGCCGAGCGGATCAACGAGGTTCTGGACAAGCCCCTTGAGGAGATGGGTGAAGGGGTCATCTGACGGATTTTCCGCTTTCGTCTTCAGGAGAACGGTTCTCTAATGGAGGGTCTCTCCTCCGACCCGATATCAGGAAAGTTTCAGCTCATCCTGGGCGTGAAACCGGGCAAGGCTTTCATTGGCGAGCCTGGTCACCTGAAGTGCGACCTTCAGGGCCAAAAGGGCCTCCTCGCCCGTCACCTTCACCGGAAGATCGTCCCGGATGGAGGAAACGAAGCTTGAGAGCTCCTTTTTCAGCGGCTCGACCTGCTCAAATGTTTGCTTGTCCCTGTTGATCTTCGGAAGGCTCCCGGGTTCAAGTTCCACCTTTGCGGTCTTGAGCTCGCGGGTCTCATAGTTCAAGGAAAAGTATCGCCCTCCCCGGTCGAAGATCCGAAACTTCCGGAGCCTGTCGAGAGAGACCCTGCTTCCCAGGACCTGGGCCAGACAGCCATTTTCAAACTCGATCCACGCATTGGCAATATCCACGTGGCCGGTGATCACCGGCGTTCCGACAACACGGATGTCGGCAATCGGAGATCTCACGAGAGACAGGATGATATCGATATCATGAATCATCAGGTCGACGACGACAGGCACATCCGTTCCCCGGATGCCGAAGGGGGACAATCGCTGCGCCTCGATATAGGCCGGCCTTGGATTGGCTTCAAAAATCGCCTCGATGCCCGGATTGAAGCGTTCGATATGGCCCACCTGGAGCTTGACCCCGTGGAGATTGGTCAGATCCAGTATTTTCTGGGCATTTTCAAGGGTGTCGGCAATCGGTTTTTCCAGGAAAATATGTGGTCTGCCCCCAGAAAACACCTCGCGGACAATATCGAAATGGGTGGTTGTCGGCGTTACGATTGAAACGGCGTCAACCGATGCGGCCATGGCGGCGATACTGTCGAAAACCGGGACCATCAGACGACCGGCAATTTCCCGGGCACGCCCCGGATCGGAGTCGATAATGCCTGCCAGTGTTACCCCAGGGATCTCGGTGAGAACTCGGGCATGATGCTGGCCGAGATACCCGACTCCGATCACTCCGAACGTCAGTCCCATTTGACCCCCACAACAGAAATTCCGGCCTTGTTCGCCCGCATGATAAAAAGTGGCCCGTCCAGGATAATGGTTTTTCCCGCCTCGATGGCCAAAGTCGAAGCGCCGACCTCCTCCATGACGGCAAGAGTTCCGATTCCCACCGCGGGAAGATCGAATCGAAGGTCCTGCCCCGGCTTCACCATCTTTGCAACAACCACTCCTTTCGGACCGTAACGGGCCCCCCTTCTGATCGTCTCATCGGTTCCCTCGATAGCCTCGACGGCCAGAACGACCTTTTCCCGGACCACGACACACTGGCCGATGTCATGCTCTCCGAGAGCCTTCCCGACGGTAAAGGCCAGTTTGATGTCGACCATGTCCTCGGCTGTGGGCTGGCAGGTTCCCAAGACACCCTCCCCCGCCGCAATTTCGGGAAGAAGGATGGTCGAAGGAACGATGGTTATTCCTTCCTTCAAAAAGGCATCCGCCAGGGCGCGAAGCACCTGGTCATCATGATGGATGGCCACTTTTGCAAGAATGGACAGTCCCTTCAGGTCGGGGCGGAACTCGAACAGGCTGGGCTTTTTGATACCGCCGACAAATGCGGCATGGACAACGGATTCTTTATGGAAAAGATCAAAAATGGGAGAGACCTGGCCCACTCTCACCCAGACGACGGGGTAGCCGAACGATTCGATTTCAGGGTCTGTCTCCCCCTTGTGGGCCAGAACGACCACCGGGATATTGCGGTTTCTCGCCTCTTCCAGAAAGAGGAGGGGAAAGGTTCCGTTTCCCGCAATCATCCCAATTTTTTCGGGAATTTTCTCTTCCGAAGGACCGGTGGACAAAACTCGATCAAAGTCTGTCATTGGACTCTCCCTTCTTGAGTGGCAAAAAGGAGCGGTCGACTATCCCTGGTCAGTCTGGTCACCTGAGCTCGTTCTCTCCTCGAACCGTCTTGCCGTCAGGACTCCCCTTCCGGATTGTTCGACAAAGTTCAGCAAATGGGTCACTTCGTGCGTCAGGGGAACGCAGTCGCGGACTTCAGCGACGGCTTTCTTCTGGCTTTTCCCACCCCGAAAGAGGATCGAGTAGGCTTTTTTCAGGGCGGCGATCGAATCGGGAGCAATCCGGGCGCGTCGCAACCCCTCGAGGTTCAGTCCATAAAGAAACGCCCTGTTTCCGGAAGCCCATACATAGGGCGGAACATCCTTTGAGATTCCGCTCATTCCGCCGACAAGGGCCAGTGCCCCTATTTTCACAAACTGATGGATTCCGGTAAGACCACCGATAATCGCCCCGTCTTCGATCGTAATATGTCCGGCCAGATTGGCGGCATTGGCCATGATGATCCGCGATCCCAGCCTGCAGTCGTGAGCGACATGGACATAGGCCATGAGAAGATTCCCGTCGCCAAGCTTCGTCAGCATTCCACCGCCTTCCGTTCCACGGTGGATCGTCACGGATTCCCGAATCGTGTTTTTGTCGCCGATCTCAACCCGGCTCGGCTCTCCGTGGTATTTCAGATCCTGGGGCACAAGCCCCGCCGAAGAGAAGGGGTAAAAAGTGTTTCCCTGCCCGATGACCACCTTTCCATCGAGGACGACATGGGAGATCAGCCTGGTTCCGGCTCCGATGACCACCTCGGGGCCAACGGTACAAAAAGGACCGATCGAAACGCCTGGAGCAAGCTCGGCCCCCTTCGAAACCGACGCCATGGGGTGAATGAAGACTTCACCCTTATCCATTGCCTCACCATCCGCATCCTGTAAGTCTTTATGCTCTTTTTTCAAACGCCAGCCTTTCCAGAAGTCTTGGCCCGGTTTGACAGGTCCCGTGTCCCGTCAAACCGTCCGGTTCTTTATCGGACACCTGCTACTTTCCCGATGGGAGCGGAGAGGCGATCATGGCCATGATCAGAGCCTCACACACGCGTTTTGATCCGACATGGATCTCTCCCGCCATCTTCCATGTCGAGCCGCGAACAACCTTGCTGACCATCGTAATGGTGAGCGTATCGCCGGGACGAACAGGATGCCGGAAGCGCGCTTCATCGATTCCCATGAAATAAGGGATCTTCTCGGTCTTGTCCTGCCCGGACAGAATCGCGAGAACCCCCCCAAGCTGGGCCATCGCCTCGATCAGCAAAACGCCGGGCATAATGGGATGGCCAGGAAAATGTCCCTGGAAATAGGGTTCATTGATCGTGACATTTTTAATCCCCACGATCTTTTTTCCCGGCTCAACCGAGAGCACCCTGTCCACAAGAAGAAATGGATAGCGGTGGGGCAGGATCTCCATGATCTCCTGAATATCCAGACCATCAAGCAGTTCATCCATTTTTACCCGTTCCTCCTTCTTCGACTTCATGTTCCGAGACAGACCCATCCGCGATCCGGGATTGGCGCTCAAGCCTCCGGATACGGGAAAGAATGGATGGCAGATCCTTGACGATCGACTGAACCCTGAGCCACACATTGTGAGGAATGGCGGGAGAGCCCGAGACCCGGGATCTTTCGCCAATACTCGACGCCACTCCGCTTTGGCCGCCGATCACAGAGTCCGATCCGACCTCGATGTGGCCGACAACCGCCGCCTGTCCCGCAAGAATGACCCGGTCCCCAAGGCGTCCGGAGCCGGCAACCGCCGATTGGGCAACAAGGACACAATCCTGTCCGATCTTCACATTGTGGGCAATCTGGACAAGATTGTCCATCTTGGTTCCCCTGCCGATATGGGTTTCTCCAAAGGTCGCCCGGTCCACCGTCGAGTTTGCGCCTATTTCGACATCATCTCCGATAACAACAATGCCGACCTGGGGAATCCGGAGCCTTTTGCCTTCCGGAGTGACGGCATAGCCAAATCCGTCAGAGCCGATAACGGCACCAGGCTGGATAATCACCCTGTTCCCGATGCGGCACTCTTCACGGATCACAACATTGGGATGGATATAGACATCATTTCCGATAACGACATTCCTGCCGACATGGACACCCGAAGTCAGGACAGAACCCTCGCCGATGCTGGCACCTTCAGAAACAACGCACATCGGACCGACATCGACCCCGGAAGAAACCCTGGCGGTCGGTGCGATAAAGGCCAACGGGGAAATCTGGCCGCTCCCCTTTGGCATCGGATAAAAATGTTGCATCAAAAGGCTCAGGGCAAGGTAAGGATCAGAAACCACAATCTGGGGAATGGACGCTTCCGGTTCACGCTGGGAGAGAAGAACCGCCGATGCCTTGAGACGCTTGAGCTCTGGCCGATAGCGGACATTGGCCAGGAAGGTGATGTCCCCTTCCCTGGCCTCCGCCATGGATCGTATGCCGCGTATTTCCTGAGAATCGCTCCCGGAGGGAGCGAAAAGCTCCCCGGATACCAGGGAGCAGATCTCGGAGAGCGTCATTAATTTCCACCGCCGGCGGGATGATCCTTGTTGATCTTCGCAATGACGGATTCCGTCAGGTCATTTTTCTTGTCGATGTACAAAAACCTCGGACCGCGGAAGATGGGGGGGGTCGGACCGATCGGCATACGGATCGGGTGCTCGCCGATCACAATGGAAAACCCATATTTCCGGGCAACGGATTTCGCGGCGGCATTTTCAGCGTCAATGAATTTCCGAAGACCGACAACCGTCTCGGATGCCATTTCGGTCTGAAGCTTTCTCGCTTCCTTCTTGTAGGCATCGATATGCTGCTGGAATTCCAGCTCCTTGGCCTTGAGCGCATCCTTGCTGATCACTCCGCTTTGCTGGCGAATCTCGTTGTTTTCATCCTGAAGAGCCTTCTGCTCTCCCCTGAGCTTGTTCGCCCGGGTCTGGGAGTATCTCTTCACATGTGTCTGGATGGATTTTCCAAGATCGGTTTCCTCGAATGTCTTCATGACATCGACAACCGCGACATCGGATGCCGCCTGGGCGGGAGAGGTCACCGACAGGAATCCTGCAAGAGCGAAAGAAACCGCGACAAAGGCAGATATCCTGCCGGTAAGACCTGTTCTTTTTTGAAGCTTCATAAGTCAAATCTCCTTTTATTATTTTTGGGCAAGATGCACCCGATTGGACGGTTACCCTCCGTAAAGGGACCCCATCTGGAAGTTGACCACCGGTCCTGGGTAGTTTCCCGGGAAAGCCTGCATCTGGGCATTGCTGATAAGCGGCCATCCAAGGTCGAGCGTCAGGGGACCCATCGGTGAATTCCACATGATTCCGACACCGGCGCCCGGCCAGTCGATCCCGCCAAGCGTTACCGGCTGACCAGGGACGAACTCGCCGGAGTCGTCAAAGAATATATCCCCATAGAAGCCGAATTTCGGGAAAATCGGGAAAATATAGTCCGAGTTAAAGAGAATTTCCTTGTTGCCGCCAACCAGGTAGCCATAGGGCATCGGTCCGGCATATCCGAAGTTATAGCCACGGTTTGAGTAAATGCCTCCGACATAGAAACGGTCCCAGACGGGGATGAATCCGTCAGGACCAATCGGCTCGACAAGTCCGCCGCCGACATGGAACGACAGCGTTGAATGCTCTGTCACCGGGAGAAAGACCGTCATGTGGCCGGTGGTCGAATAGAAGGCGGTATCTCCCCCGAAGGTTCCTCCGTAAACACCGACATTCCCCCAGATATGATATCCGGAATGGGCATTCATGTAGTTGTCACGGCGGTCATAGGAAATACCGACCGAAGGTCCGCTCTGTGTCCAGAAACCTTGCTGGGCAAGGAATGGAGAGAGGATCGGCGCCGTGAGGGCCTGTTGTGGCGTCGGTGCCACGAGAAAGATGTTCTCCGACTCTGCAAGCCAGGAAACGGACGTTGAAAAATAATACCCGAAACGCCGGCTGAAGGTCAGTGATCCGCCGACAGCGCTGTTCCAGTAGGTGAAATAGTCCATGAACGTGTCGAACAACGACAGGCTCGCCGATGTCGGTGTATCCAGGAACCATGGATCCGAAATCGTAAGGGAGTACATGGTAATGAATCCGCCAAGCTCTCCCGAAAGGGAAACGGAGTCCCCCGTCCCGAAGATGTTGTTCTGCGCAATCGTCGCCATACCCATGACACCGAACAGGGTGCTGTACCCGCCACCGATCGAGAATGTTCCGGTCGGCTTTTCCTTGACAGACACATTCAGGTCGACCAGATTGCTTCCAACCTGCTTCGGAACAATCTGGACATTGGAGAAAAAGTTCAGGTTCTGAAGGTTCCGGTAGGAGTTCTGAAGCTCCTGGGTATCCATGATGTCCGACTCCTGAACGCCAAGGACACGCCTGATCACCTTGTCCCTTGAAAGCTCGTTTCCGGTAATGTTGATCCGGCGGATATGAACGAGACCGCCCTCGGTGACCGAATAGGTCAGGTCGACGGTCTTGTTCTGGAGATTGGGCACAATCTGCGGTGTCACGATGGCAAACGCATAGCCCTTGTGTCCGTACATCCTTGTCAGGGTGGTGATGTCCTTCTGGAGGACCTTCCTCGAAAAAACCATCGGTGGCTTAAGCTTGACCGCCTTCAGAAGCCGTTTGTTCGAAAAAAGCTTGTTCCCGGAAATCGCGATCGACCCCAGACGGAACTGCTCACCCTCCTGAATGGGAAAAACAATCGTCATGGATTTCCGGTGGTTGGTAAAGACCACCTTCGGCTGACCGACCCCGATGTTGATATAGCCATTGTTCAGGTAGAAATTCCGGAGCCTCTGGATATCCTGATCCGTCTCCGATTTTTTGTAGATCCCCGCATCGGTCCACCATGAGGTCAGGGCGAAATAGGGCTTTGTCTTGACCTGTTTGGCCAGTACGGATGAAGGAAAATGCTTGTTCCCCGAAAAAGTGACCTTTGTGATGCGGGTCTGCCCGCCTTCCTCGATCATGAAAATCAGCTCTCTCTTGTGACGCCCCATACGCTTCAGTACGGGAACGACCTTCGAGTTGTAATATCCGGCGGAACGGTAGGATGCCTTGATCCGCTCGACATTATCGTGAACCTGGCGACCATCGTAAAAAGAGGCAGGCAGGATCGTGACCTTTTTCCGGAGATCGGACGCGCTCTTTGCACTGTTTCCGACGAAAGCGATCTTTTCAATTGTCGGCTCTTCTTTCAGCTTGAAGATGACCCGGACGCCACCTTCAAATCCCTGCACGTAAAGATCGACCTTTTCGAAATACCCTGTGGCATAAAGGCTCTTGAGGTCCGCGTCAAGGGACGCAATGGACAGGACATCGCCAATCTTGGTGTGGACCTTGTTCCGGATCGTTTCGAAATCGATGCGATGATTCCCGACAAAATCGATTTTTCTCACCAGAATGGGCTTCTCTGTCGAAGCCGCACTCTTTGTGGACGGAGAGAGTGAAGGTGGCTCCGGCAGGAGACCTGGAGGTTCATCTGCGGCATAAAGGGGATAGAGAGGAACAACACCCATCAAAAATCCGAGGACTATCCATTGTTTCTGTTTCAGGAAAAAATTACGCAATGGACCCTTTCAGTCGAAACTGCCGCAAAAAGACGAAACCCTGTTTGTAATCGAATCATGCCATTATTGACAAGAAACCGTTAAGATCATATCGAGAAAAGTTTTTTTAAAAAAACCCGGCGTCATGGCCCGGTCTTTTCAGAGCTTCCCGGAAGAAGTATAGAAAAATACGCAAAAAACGTCCAACAAAAATATCAGAACAAAAGACAGACCCCGGAAATGGATCGTTTCCGCCAGAGTGGAACGCTCAAAACAGCATCGCCTCTTGACACAGTCAATCAATCTCTTTATAGTCACCCCCCGTGCCGAGGTAGCTCAGTCGGTAGAGCAGAGGCCTGAAAAGCCTCGTGTCGGCAGTTCGATTCTGCCCCTCGGCACCATCCCCCTTTTTTCCTGTTTCACTTCACCTTCCCCAATCTCAAAAGTGCATTGGTTATGGCAACAGCAACGGTAGAGCCCCCTTTCGGTCCCCGTGTCACGATCCAGGGCACTTCGCTGACCCTCGAGAGAAGCTCCTTTGACTCTGATGCGCCGACAAACCCGACAGGAACGCCAACGATCCCGGCAGGACGCACACCCTCTTCCCTGATCAGCCGGACCACCTCAAAAAGGGCGGTGGGAGCATTCCCGACAACAACCACAGCCCCCTCCATCGCCTGTTTTGCCTTTCTCATGGCCATTGTTGACCGGGTAAGCCCCAGGCGAGTGGCCTCATCTCTCACATCAGGATCTGAAACATGGCAAAAGACGGTGTTTCCGTTGGCGGAAAGATGTGGCTTCGACAAACCGGACTCGACCATCTGCACATCAACAATAATCCGGCACCCTCCTGAAAGAGCCTGAACGATGCTGTCGAGCGCCTTTTCATGGGCATCCATGATATCGGCCATCTCATAGTCGGCCGCGGCATGGATAGCCCTTCTGACCACCTGGTGCCAGCGGCTCTCGAGTCCGTAGCCCGAGAGGGTTTCATCGATGATCCGGAAGCTCTCCTCCTCGATCTTTTCCGGCAGGAGAATGACCGGACGGAGATCCTCCTCCGATGGGGCAAAGGTCCTGCGGACTTTTTCGGACATGGCCCTGATAAAGGGCTGTGTATCGATAAATCCGAAAATGTGCCGGATATCGAGATGCTCCGGCTTGATATCCGCAATCATCCTGTCAAAGGACTCGATGACCCTGGCCGCATCCTCGTCCATCGTCAGAACGGCAAGCTGGGAGATTCCGGTTCGGGAGAGGGTCTCCAGAAAATCCTGGACAGGAGCGATTCCTTCCTCAAGAGCGATCGCGGCCGATACAGGGTGCCCTCCATGACGGGAAAGCTGATTTCTGATCCCTTCAAGGTGATTCCTTCTGATCTGGCTTAAAACAACAACGGCTGGCTTCAAGTTTTCTCCTCTGTTCGGACTGATCGTTTACAAGTTCTCATCGAAAGAGGTGGCCCGGGCTTTCTTCGCCGACTGTCTGGCGAGGCTTGCCACCAGCGAAGCCGCATACTCCCGATTGGAAGGGAAATACAGATGGAGATAGGACCCGATGGTATTGCCGGCCATCATCCCCTCATCTTCGACTCCTCTCAAGAAGGCCGGAGACAGGGGGACCTCTTCCGATAAATCCTTCTGCAAAAAACTATAGTGGAAAATATGGCCTCGAACAAATCCCGTCGCCTCGGAAAAAGGTCCGCTCCCCGGATGGGAAACTTCGGCATACCCCAATCGGCGGAGCTTTTCCCCCATGAGAAAACGGACGGGGAAAAGACCCACAAAATCATGGAGCTCCGAATCGTCTTCCCTGTTTTTGGGACCCATCGTCAGATAGAGGAACCCTCCGCATTCACCGACAACCGGAGCGCCGGTTGCGGAAAATGCCCGGACAGACTCCTTCATCGACTGATTTCGGGACAACTCTTCTGCATAAAGCTCCGGATATCCTCCTCCGAAGAACAGGCCATCCAGGTCTTCGGGAAGAAAAGGATCTTCCATCGGCGAAAAAGGCACTGGAAGGACACCCAGTTCAAGGAGCATCTCCATGTTTTCCGGATAATAGAAACAGAAGGCCCGATCCATGGCAACGCCGAGACGATACCTGGGGAGAATGGCGTTCGGGCTCCGGTGGACTGCCCTGAAAAAGGGAGCTTCCCCCGGAAGAACCCCGGGAGAGGACTCCTGCCGGGAGAAGTTCGGCTCAATCAATTCCCATGAAAACCCCGGAAGAACCTTTGTGTCGAGCGTTTCCAGGAAACGTTCGAGGAATCCGCTCCTGGAAAGCTCCCCGGCTCCGACAAGTCCCAGATGGCGCTCCGGCAGCGCAAGGGCCTGATCTCTCTCTATCGTTCCCAGAAGCGGGGGCAAGCCCTCTCTTTCGAGAGCCTCCCTCAGGATATCCCCGTGTCGTTTCGATCCGGTAAAGGTCGCGATCACACCCAGGATCGCAAGTTCCGGATCATGAGCAAGCACGCCCTTGACCAGAGCCGAAACCGTTTCGGCCAACCCCTTCGCATTGATCACCAGAATGACCGGGAGCCCCAGTGTTCGGGCAATATCCGATGTGGCAGTCTTTTTGGCCTCTCCGTCAAAGAGTCCCATCACACCTTCAACCACCCCGCCAGACCTTCCCTCGACAAAGCGTCCATAGCGTTTCCCGAGCTCGTCTCCCGAAAGAAAGTACATGTCCAGGTTGTAGGAAGGGCCGGAGACAACCGCTTCATGAAAGCGGGGATCGATAAAATCCGGCCCGCACTTCATGGGAGCAACATCAAACCCCCTGGATGAAAGACCCCGCAGAAGGGCCATGGTGGCAACCGTTTTTCCTGATCCGGAGGAAAGACCGGCAACAACGACTCCTTTGGGCCGCTCAGACATTGCCGTTTCCCAGGATGCTTTCCGGGGTCTGGTTCATGGCCATGAGACAGGGCGGATGATCCTTGTAGAGATCGATGATATTGTGTGCGGCATGCTCTTGAGAAAATCTGAAATAGGAATGGATCGGGAGGCCGAGGACATGGAGGATCAGAACCCTGTTCGTTCCGCTGTGGCAAACCATCATGATCTCTTTTCCGAACCCTGCCTTTTGAATCACTTCATCAAACCCCAGAAGGACCCTCTCCGAGAACCCCAACAGACTTTCCCCGCCATCAGGCGCAAAAGAGGGATCGACCTCAAGCCATCGCTTGTAACCTTCCGGGTCCCTTCCGGCAATCTCCTCACGGGTCAGCCCCTCCCAGGATCCAAAGCGCCTTTCGGAAAGGCTCTCAAGGGCCAGCACCTCCCCCTGGCGGCCGGATTTGACGAGGGAAAGGCTCTCTTGCGTTCTCGACAAGGTGCTTGAAACAAAGAAGCTTGCCGGAAGATCTCTGAGGTGATTCCCCCAAAAACCCATCTGGCGCCGGCCTTTCTCCGAGAGTTTGACATCGGTTGAACCGTTGATCAGGCTTTTTTCGGAGTTTTCGAGATGGCCATGTCTGAACAGATGGATTCGCAGGCGATCAGGAACCTGGGCGGGAGACCTGGACAACGTCAAAACTCCAACATTAAAGAGAATAAAGAGATCTTGGCCGGTCCATCAAAAGACTATCGACGGAATTTTCGGGGAGGATTATACCACAATACCAAACCCGGAAAGGAAGTGTTTTCCAGAAAAGGAACTCCCCGTCAGAGCAAATGTTCAGTATTCCTGAAGACTCCACCAGAGGTTTCCGGGAAACAGCTTTTCGGAGCAGCCTCCCCCTTCCGGCAAAAGGTCCAGGATCAGAAGTGCCTGGGCGGTTGAGAGAAGATCCGGAACGGCTCCCGGTATGCGTCCGAACCCTCCGGACACACTCAGGGAATCCTGAACCCATTCCAGAACAGATCCTGAGAATGATACGCCGGCCCCTGTCTTCACATCGTGAAGAACCCCGCAGGCAATCACGGCCATGTCCGTTGCCGTCGATCCCGGGACCAGGACATAGCCCGCAAGACGGTTTTCAAACAAGGATCGATTACAGGATGGGAGCATCTGCCCGGGATACCAGCCAGAGATATTCATCTCCCATCGATAGAACAGCTCGATCAAGGTCTTTTCGGAATCATGAAAAAAAACGCCGGGAGAGGGTCTTTCTCCCGTCCATCCGGAAAGGTCTCCCAGACGATTCCAGGCAATCAGGCTCGACAGAGATCCTGAACAGACACATTTCTTCTCATTGTTCGCCTTCTGCTCATGAAGAAAGTGCCTCGTTGTCCTTTTTAAAAAAGCAAAAATCAAAAGACGATCTTCTTCTGAAAGCCGGTCGCCCATCAGGCGAAGGGATGCGCATAAATGCCAGACCCCGACAATATCTTCAAAAGAAAGTTCCAGGAGGAGTCTTTCCCTGAGCCATCTGCGGGTTTTCTCATCGGACCGCCATTTTTTTTGTTCAGGATTGTCAAGAAGGGAAAGAGCAAGAAGGGCGGCATGGGTATCGAGCGTTGACGGTGCTTGAGACCCCCATGATTTGAAATAGCAAAAGCCACCCGTTTCGAGACGCCGCCCATCAATATAGTCAAGGACTTTTCTCCCGATCTCCGGCAGGCGGAACTCATTTTCAAACCCCTGCCTCAAGGTCTTCTCCATCAAAGTCCTCCCAATACGAGCATCAAAAGTCAGGGGGCCAAACGATCAGGAATGACCACCGGCTTGCCCTCAAAATCTGGAATTGCTAGGATAATGCACTGAAAAAAACATTTTTTCCATTGAAGTTGAACAAGGAGTCCTCCTGATGCAAAAAAGGCACCTGGGTCGCAGTGGCGTTAGCGTTTCATCAATCGGCTTCGGCCTGATGGGATTATCCGATTTTTATGCTCCCCCTTCCAGGGAAGAGGCACTGAAAAGCCTTTTGCATGCCATCTCAAGGGGAATCACTTTTCTTGATACGGCTGATGTCTACGGAGATGGTGAGAACGAGCGACTTCTGGGAGCGGCGATCAAAAGCCATGGTCGGGAAGGGCTGACCATCGCGACCAAATGCGGAATTGTCCGGGACAAGGCGACCAACCGGCTGACAGGGGTCAATGGCCGGCCAGAATATATCCTGGAAGCCTGTCAAAAGAGCCTCGACCGTCTGGCCATCGAGACAATCGACATCTACTATCTCCACCGGGTCGACCCCTCGGTTCCCATCGCCGAATCCATGGGCGCCATGGCGGAGCTTGTGAAAAAGGGCATGGTCCGCCATGTCGGGCTTTCGGAGGCCAACCCGTCAGATATCAGGAAAGCCCACAAGGTTCAGCCGATCGCAGCCTTGCAAAATGAATACTCCCTGATCACAAGAGAGATCGAGATCGATGTTCTCGGAACCTGCCGTGAACTGGGGATAGGGCTTGTTGCCTACAGTCCGCTGGGAAGAGGGCTCATCACCGGGGCATTCCATCGCGCATCCGAGATCAAGGAAGGGGATATTCGCAAATCCCACCCCCGTTTTCAGGAAGAAAATCTTTCAAAGAACGCTGAGCTTGCCGAAAAAGTCCGCGAAATCGCCGCCAGAAATAAAATGACGCCGGCACAGCTTGCCATTTCCTGGCTTCTTGCCCAGGGACCGGATATTGTTCCCATCCCGGGATCCTCCAAAATCTCTCACATTGATGAATTTGTCGATGGTCTGTCGATCCCCGTTCCCTTTCAGGAACTCGTCAGACTGACCGATCTTTTCCCCCTGGGCATAGCAAAAGGTCTTCGATATCCGGAGGAAGCGCTGAAGAGGGTCTACACGCCGCCGGCACCGGAGGAAAAGGCCACCGGAGCGGCCCATTAGGCCATAGGGTCCGAAGGAAAGACCGGCCCTCCCACAAGAGCTCCCGGAAAGAGAGAGCCGGGTCCGGTCACTCTTTGGAACAGGCCGTCTCATCTTTCCGGTGTTACGCGTCCAGGAAATCCAGTCCCATCGCCATCATGAATGCGTTGCTGGGTTTAGAACCATAATATGTCGCAAACGACATGTTATGGTTCTTTTCGTATGCAACACGTTATCGCTCTATCGCCTTCTCGCCATGACTTTCAGTCGCATTGACAATAATAAATCCTATGATATACATTAAATCGAACTATTGGCTATTGGAGGATACATTATGGCACGATCATTCCGTGTAGAAACAGCATTGAAAAAACTTGGGCGGGATATTGGCGATGCCCGCAAACGCCGCCGTATTCCGACTGCCTTGATGGCCGAACGGATGGGGATCACCCGGGTCACACTGAGCCGAATTGAAAAGGGAGACCCCAAAGTCAACATGGGAGCGTATGCGATGGCGCTATTGATCCTTGGAAAGATCGAAGATCTTGAGATGCTCTCTGACCGCACGAAGGATCCATTGGGCCTGGATCTGATGGACGAAACTCTTCCGAAACGGATCAGATCCCGCCGTGGCAGGAAAAATCTGATGGAGTCGCCCAATGTCTAAATATCTTGTCAGTATCGAAATGGACGGGGAGACTGTTCCTGTTGGCATGCTTGAAGTCTTCGAAAATCGCGGGAGAGAATTTTATCGATTCGGGTATGCCGATCAATGGATCGATCATCCCCTTGGTTTTTCGATTGATCCGATGATCTCTTTTATGAAGGGGGTGGTCGTTACAGAGAATCGATTGCTAGGAGCCTTTCAGGATATTTCACCTGACCGTTGGGGTCGGCTTTTACAAAAAAGAGCCAAGCCGGGTTATACCTCTGAAATCGGGTTCATGATTGGAGTCAGCGATTCCATGCGGTTGGGAGCGTTGCGGATCAGCTCGGCAAATACGCCTGAAAATTATTTGTCGACGAATGCTGATATCCCAAAATTCGTCATGATTTCAGAACTGATGGAGTCCATCCAGAGGGTTCAGTCGAATTTGGAAACACCTGAAGACATTCGGATGCTGCTCCATCCCGGGGCTTCTCTCGGTGGAGCAAGACCGAAGGCAGTCGTTCAGGATGATGGGGAGATGTGGATTGCAAAATTCCCATCTCAGGATGACGACAGAAGAGTGTCCTTATGGGAAGCCATGATGTTGAAAATGGCTGGAACTGTCGGGATCAAGATACCCGAACACAAGGTTATCTTTATTTCCGAAGGGAAACCCGTTCTCTTGGTAAAACGCTTCGACAGGACCGATACCGGAGAACGGATACCCTTCATGTCGGCCATGACGATGCTTGGCCGTGATGAAAAGAGCGCCAATCCGGGGAGCTATCTTGAAATGGCCGAGACATTGATCACCGTGGCCGCAAACCCGGATGAAGATGTCAGGCAAATCTGGAAAAGGATGGTCTTCAACATCCTGAGTGGCAATACGGACGATCACCTTCGGAATCATGGATTTTTGAGAACGCCAAAGGGATGGGTGATTTCTCCAGCGTATGATCTTAATCCGACTAGAATTGAAAAAAGAACCCACGCTCTCTCCTTTGATGGCGCAACTGATCTTCCGGATCTCGATTTATGCCTGACTCTCTCTCCTTATTTCAGATACACAAGCGAGTCTGATGCAAAAAACGATCTGAATCATATTCGGGAAGGAGTTTCAAAATGGAGGGACCTGGCGAAGGATGTTGGTTTGGATGCGAGAGAGATTTTACGCATGGAAAAAGCCTTTGAAATGGCGGACAGACCCGGCAAAACATCGGGAGTAAGTTTTAGGACGAAATAGAACACGTTATGCTTCCAGAAGGTGACGTTTTATCGCTCACCCCCAAATTGCCCCTGCCAAAAGCGCAAACAGGGAAACGGCCTCGAGACCTTCGATCGACCATCCCATGAAATCCCCCGAAAGACTGTCGCATCTTTTAAAAACCCACAGGGCCATCATCATCCATAGCACCCAGCCGGCCATGATAAAAAGTGTCCCCCCCACCCCCAGCAAAAAGCCACAGGAGAGAGCTGTCAGAACAATGCCAATATAAAAAGCCGGACCGGAAAAGGATGTCATGGCCAACGCTCCCGAACCCGGGGAGGAATCGATCCCGGGGTTTAAAAACCGAAGAGTTCTCATCGATAGCGGAAGCATCCCCCTGGAAAAAAGCGGAACCGCCATAAGATAGATGGAATGGGCAGTCCATCCGGAAAGGACCGCTATTTTGAAGACAGGGAGAAAAAAAAGAGCCAGGACACCGTACACACCAAGATGAGGATCTTTCCGGATCCTGATCTTGTCCTCGGAAGATCCGGAAAACAAGGCTGATTCCCATGTATCGGCCCATCCGTCAAGGTGAAGGCCGCCTGACAAGACAACCCAGAGAAGAACCAGAAGAACGGCACGAAGAAAGGACGGGAGGGATGCTGTTATAATCCATCCCCCCCAGAGGAAAAGCCCTAGAAGGGCTCCGACAATCGCAAACTGTTCAGGATAGATTTTAAGGACAGAAGAGGAGCCACCCAGAGAAATACGGGTCAAAAAATGGAGCGTTGACCGGAAGCGGTCAAATGGATTCATCCGGTTTTACCCGATACGCTGGCTTCTTCAAATGTGGCCATCTGGTGATAGAGTGCAATAGAGGACTTCAGGATCAACGAAGCCAAAACGCCTCCGGTCCCCTCTCCCAGGCGCAGGTCCAGATCAAGAACCGGACTGAGTCCCATATGCTCGAGAACGGCCTTGTGTCCGATTTCGTGGCCAACATGTCCGGCCAGAAGACAATTCTTGACAGCCGGGCAGATTCTCCAGGCCAGAAGTGCCGCAGCCGATGTGATCACCCCATCGAGTATGACCGGAAGGCCAATCGTGGCCGCTCCCAGGATCGCTCCTGCCATGGCGGCGATCTCATACCCTCCCACCGCCATCCCCCACTCAATCGGAAAGGTGATGGTCGGACCGTGGAACAGAAGGGCCTGCTCAATCACTCCAAGTTTTTTACGGTAACCCTGATCGTCAAGACCCGTTCCGCGTCCGGTCACCAGAACAGGAGGAAGATCCAGAAGCGCCGAGATCAGCGCGGATGCGGAGGTCGTGTTTCCGATCCCCATCTCCCCCAGGACAAGAAATCCTTTTCCCTGCGACTTCAGTCCTAGGGCGAGGTCAAATCCTGTTTTCATCGCCTGCATCATTTCATCCGGAGCGATCGCCCTTTCCGAGAGGAAATTTCTTGTTCCATAAGAAACCTTCGCATTTTTGACCAGGGGAAGGAATGAAAGATCGGCATTGACTCCCATATCAAGAACCATCAACTCAAGCCCGGCCTGCCGGGCAAGGACATTGACACCCGCTCCGCCATTTGAAAAATTCTTGACCATCTCCACGGTCACGACCTGGGGAAAGGCAGAAACTCCGCTTGCGGCTATCCCGTGGTCCGCGGCAAAAACACAGACCACCCCGGCAGGATCCGGGAAAAGGGTTTGGCGGCAAACAAGGCCATACCACAAGATCAGATCCTCAAGCCTTCCCAGAGATCCCTGCGGTTTGGTCAGGGAGTCCAAACGAGACTGGATCGCCTGCCGGATTTCCTTTTTTTGGGATGCATGTTCATCTTCACCCGGAATTCTTGATACCCAAAGATCCACCTGCTCAAAAATCGTCATGTACTGTATCCATCCATTTCATTTTCATCGAGATTCAGATTTCAGGACCAGGGGAAGCCCCGAGAGGATAAAGATGACCTCGCCCGCCAAAGCGGCAACAGCTTGACGGATCTCTCCCAGCCTGTCGGTAAAAAGTCTGCCCTCCCGCGTTCCAGGAACCAGGGCCATTCCAACCTCCTCAGCCACGAGCACGGTCAACTGCGGGCGTTGCCTGAGGCGTGCGAGGAGCTCATCAGCCGTACCCTGCCACACAGCATCAGTTTCCCCGAGGCAGGCGGCAACAAAAAGGCCAAGACTGTCCAGGAGAAGACTTCCCCCGACAGTCAGCGAGTGCAGGACGTGTTCCTTTAAAATCTCTCCGGTATCGGCCGTCTTCAAAAGGGCGGCAGGCTCGATCTCGAGGGTCATGAAACGGGACTCCCTTTTCTCCTGATGCAGGGATATGCGGGACTCCCAGAGAGG
>JAKBTA010000019.1 GCA_021844645.1 Nitrospirota bacterium | reverse complement strand
GCAATCAACTTGAAGAATCTGGCGGCGAGTTCCACCGTCTCAGCCTGTGGAGAGGAAGGCTCTGGCCTTGGGCGCAAGCTCAAGACGAAACCAGCCTCGGTGAAGCAGGAATCCAGCAGCAAAGCGATCTATGCTTAGCTTTGCGTAGGTATGGAGGAACGGATTATCTTACAAAGGAAAACAAAATGTTCAAAGCTGTCAATGAGTTTAGTCCGTAATATTTCGTAACAAAAACTGCATCCAGTATTAGGTATATAATAAATTCTGCATTCAGATAATAAATTCTGCATCGGTTACTTTGGAGAAAATATGGCAACCCTGATCGGATATCAATGGCTTATTAAAAATCTCGATCTTGATGTGCCTTCTCCGGCGCAGATTTCCATGATTGGAGAGCCGGATAATTCGGAATCTTATCCGAAGGATCGGATAAGAACCTTTCGAAAGGAATATCAGGTTTCTGACGATCCGATCTCTCACTTGTGCTTCGCCCTGAAACATGAGAGCATCGATCTTTCGATCATCGATCGAACCTTGCGAGTCATCGACAGGAAGACGCTTGAGAAGCGTTTAAACGAGTCACTTGGAAAATACGAACGAAAAATTGGATTCTACTATGAATTTCTGATTGGGAATGATCTGGATGTTCCCAAAATGACGACAGGAAATTACATCGATCTTCTTGATCCCTCCGAATATTTCACGGCTCCTCCGGATAAGAGCCAGAAATGGCGGGTCAACAACAACCTTATCGGAACTCCGGAATTCTGTCCGATAGTCAGAAAAACACCCGTTCTTATGGAATTTATCGACAAAAACCTTGATAAAAAAGTGAAGGATCTGTTGTCTTCCTATCCTTTGAGCGTGATATTGAGGGCCAATCAGTATCTTTATCTCAAGGAAACGAAGTCCTCATTCATGATCGAAAGGGAGGAGCCGAAGGGAGACAGGATCCAGCGATTCGTTCAGCTCCTCCATCGGAGAAACGCTTTTCCCGGCATGACGAAGGAGGACTTTATCCGGATTCAGAACATGATTGTCGATCCCCGGTTCTCTTCAAAGGACTACCGGACGGATCAGAATTATGTCGGGGAGCGCATCGGAAACGGGACGGAGATCGTTCATTATATATCGCCCTCTCCCGATTCGGTTGGGGGAATGATGGATGGACTGATTGCCACGATGACAAGAACCCGCCAGGAGGTTCACCCCGTCATTCGGGCCGCCTGTCTTTCCTTCGGATTTGTTTTCATCCATCCGTTCGATGACGGTAACGGCAGAATTCATCGATTTCTTATCCATGACATTCTTGCCAAAGGAAACTTTACCCCGGACGATGCCATATTCCCTGTATCGGCCCATATTCTCAACAACATGGACGACTATGACAGGTGCCTTGAATCCTTTTCGAGAAAGGTTATGGAGATCAGTCGGTATGAGATCGATTCCGAAGGAATCCTGACGAAAAAGAACGATACGGATTTCATCTACAAATATTTCGATGCGACAGCGATGTCCGAATATCTGTTCAAGGTGATCGAAGAGACGATCAATGTTGACATTCCTGCCGAGCTTGATTTTCTGCTCCGATACGAAAAGGCCAAAAAAGAGATCCAGGCGATTGTCGATATGCCTGACAGCAAGATTGACCTGTTTATTGATGTATGCCGTCAAAATAATGGTGTTTTGAGTGTTGTCAAGCGAAAAAAGTTTTTTCCGATGCTTTCGGATGAAGAGGTCTCTAGCTTGGAGAATGTCGTCTCCATAACCTTTTAACATAGGAGGGAACGACAATGGTTCTGACGCCCAATGAATCTTTAGCTTCATGGCTTGTGGCGGGAGCTTTTGTTTTCTCCGGCTTTGCTATTTATAAAAAACGCTCTCATTGATGGCTTTTTCTTCCGGCTCCGTCTGATCAATCTCCCTGGAAACGGTAATCCTGCACATCTCCATCAGCTTTTTTGCAATCTTCTTCATCCTCTGCGCGCACCGGAAACCTCGGCGTTAACGCCGGGAAAGAGTGCGCTTTCCTTTCGTTTAATGGTTTCGACCGCATACCCGTGTCCGTCTCCCCGCTTCCGACATCGGCAGACTTTGTGAGAAATACCCTGAACGACCGCTCCGGTTCCTGGATATTGAAGCTTCCGGAGGACCGGACTGCGACCCTGCCAAGGTAAGCCCCGATCTTCTTGCCGTTTGTGACGACCGCCCTCACCAGGTCTCAGGTGACAAACCCGAAGTGGTCTTTCGTTCTGGTGAGGAACCCTCTCGGAAAACCGAAGGAATCGAGTATCTGTTGCAGATCGAATCGAACCAGTTCCTGACTGATGTCAGAAACCGGGGAGGCTTCCGGAATCGATTCACCCAGGCCATGGTCGTATCGACCCGGTGCTGGAGGGACGGAGCCAGCCACCCTTCCGGTCTGGTCCGATTGTCGAACCGGGGTTTCCTGTATCCGATTTTCTCTCACGAAAGAGCTTCACCAATGCTATATTAGACTCTCCATCCTTGGAATTGTCTCTTTTGTGGTTCGTCGGAGGGAGTCTTTGTTGACAGATAGAGCATTCCGGGCTAATATCCTGAAACATGATACTACGTATCAATTTTGGTCCCCCCTGAAAAATGGATGAATTTCCCTGAGTATCCGGAGAGAGCATGTCTTTTTTCTTCCGTCTTAACGTTTCTTGCCCTGTTCTTTTGCTTTTTCTTGTTGTGGGGATTTTTCCTGCCTATGCAGACAGTGCTTTGGATATCTCCGGAGTGCCCATTCCATTTCCCGGTCTTGAAATCCCGTGGGGATACGGATCTCTGGCAGCGAATGCATCAGATCCCGTTTCCGGTGGCATGAGCGATCATCCGGGTGTTGTGCCATCGGTTCCTGTGACAACGACGACAAACATGCTTTCAAGCGGAATTGCCCATGCTGGAAACCGAATTTTTATTGAGCCTCTGATTGTCAAGGACGGGGATATCGACAACCAGTTGACTCTAATGCCCACCTACGGTGGAATGCCGGGAAAAAGCAGTGCGTTCACAACGCCGGTCATGTTGGAAAAACGCATGACCCACCACTTCAGCTTGCGTCTTGATACCCACTATATCGATCTCTGGACGCCGAACCATACCTATTCAGGTTTCCAGTATGCCGGAATTCAGGGAAAGTACCTGATGTACGAAAATGATCCCCATGAAATATTCACGACATTCATCATGAGAGGCATTGTTCCTGTCGGAGGAACTCCGGTTGGGCAGGGTAACCCTTTTACGCTCTACTCTTATCTTGTCTTCAACAAGGGGCTTGGCGATGTTCCTGTTTCATGGATTCGTCCGTTTGCGTTTCAGACCGACATGGCAGGAATTGTTCCCTTCGGAAATGGTCCCATGGCCCTGTCGGACTTCATGGGAACATATGACTTCGGGGATTCGATCCGTTTTGACGGGGCGATCGAGTACAGCCTCCTGTACCTTCACGATATCATCGGCGTCAATGTGCCTGCTTTTCTGGCCCATCTCACTCCGGCGGTCGAGTCGAGAACACTGATCAATCTCTCCAATAATGGATACTACGGAAGGACAGAGGGGTACCTCTCCTACGAGATGAATTATCAGGCGGACTGGTATCAGCTGAGTCTTGCCTACCAAAGTCCATATGGACAGGATGCCTCTTTCGAGGGACAACGGTATGTTTTTTATACAACGTTTTTTTATGGTTGGCTTCTAAGAAAAATGGGATACCACGCAACTCCTTATTAGCTTGATCCTGTTCCTCGGAATGAAGCAGGATCAAGTCGTGTTGACTGTTTTTTGCTCCTCGATTAACATTTGTTAATAATTTCTTAACAGATGTTATTTCTGTTGTATGCTACGGGGTGCTCGCCAGGAGAGCGTGGGGAGATGGTCAGTGTTTCTGGCATGACCTTCGCTGGATCAAAGAGGCCTCCTCATTTTTGGAATTCTGAATGATTTTGGGATCTTGGGGGTTGCCGCGCCTGCTATGGTCAAAAATTTGGGTAACTGATCTCATGAATCTGTATACTCCCCCCTTGTATTTTTTGTGCTCTTGATTCACAGTGTCGAGGCGGGTCCTTATGATGAATGTGAGACGGGAGAGCTCACATCAGAATAAAACGCCCAGATATGGAGATCTCGTTTGCTCGGCATGGTGGCTCGGATCAGTGGCTCGTGGCTCTTCCTGGGAAGGAACGGCTGACTATCGAAGATTACCTTTCAATCCTTTCAGTTTCCCGAAGATCAGGCGTATCAGGGCCCGGTTTTTCCGGATATTCGGGGGAGTTGTCTGGCCGGTCACGATCCTTAAAGACGTGGCCGGGACACCTTTCGGATCCATTTTGGTCGAGAGCGAAAACCAGGTTCTGTTCCCATGCCGGAGAGGACGTGAAATTCTCCCGTCTGCCAGACAATCCATAACCGGGGGATCCTGGCGGCAAACAATGTCAAGCGTTTCGTTTTTGTGAAACAGAATTCATCCGGGGCACCGGAGGTCTCGATCTGGGGAGATACCCGTCAATAAAAGGGATCGGTGAGCCAGAAAATCCCGGGTGCGATCCTGGGAATCCCCCTCTACAACCATTTTCCGGTTTCGTGGCGGGAGGATATCAATTCTAATGGAGATAATATGTTGACATTTTCTAAATGCCTTCGGTTTATAGATATTCTGTTTTTACTGATCCTGATGGGATTTGGCTCCGGCGAATCCTTTGCTGCGACTGAAATGGCGGAGACGGGGCAGAATCAGTCCCTCAAAAGTTCAGCTGCGGGGGCGGATGAGTCTCCGGTGCCGAGGAGGCTTACTGTTTCGCAGGCCGTAGACATCGCACTGCGGAAAAATCCTGATATCCTGGCCTATAAGGCTTCGTGGAAGTCCACGAAAAAACTCGAAGTGACGGCTCTGGCTCCAGCCGATCCGCAGATTCAGTATCTCTTCGGAGCGGGTGAGCAGGGGAATGGTCCCAATGGCCAAGGCCTTCCCTACCAGTCTGGCAACAACTGGGCCATTACCCAAAGTGTCCTTTTTCCGGGAAAGTCGGAGATTGGATACCAGATCAACAGGGATAATACAAAAAGCGCATATCTTGCTTATCAGGCCCAGAAGGTATCTTTGCGAAACCAGACTGAAATGGCTTGTTTCCAGTTGCTTTTGGCCCAGAAATCTCTCTCCCTGAATCTTGAAATGCAGAACTGGCTGGCAAGGGTTCTGGATATCACAAGAACGAAGCTTTCGGTTGGGTCGGCCCAGATACTCGACGTGGTCAATGCAAAGGTTCAGCTGTCCCAGGCCAAGCTCGACCAGCTCACTGCGGAAATGTCTGAGATGATCGCAAGACGCCAGCTTAATGCCCTTTTGGCCTACCCTCCAGACACCCCTGTCGAGATCGATTCTCCTTCAGCTCCCGTTTCTTTTTCCAGACCGCTTTCAGGGCTTGAGGCGCTGGCCTTGAAAAACCGGCCGGACCTCCTGTCGAGCGAGACCAATCTCGAATTGAACCGTCATCAGCTGACTCTGACAAAGATGGGGTATCTGCCTGATTTCCAGTTTGAAGGATCGATGGGAGGGGAATCCTGCTACGGGTTCTCGGGCCTGAACTGTTATTACGCGGGGCTTCAGGTCAATGTTCCCATTTTTGCCATGATGAAACAAAAACCCCAGGTCGATTCGGCGGCTGATCAGGTCAGGTCTGCGGATTTTCAGTATCAGTGGCAGGCGGTACAGGTTCGCCTGAACGTGGACAACTCATACTCCCAGGTTGTTCTGGGTTACCGTCAGTATGAGATCAGTGACCGGGAGATTGTTCCACAGACTCGCCTGGCCTTTGATCTGGCTCTTACGGGTTATGAGAATCAGAAAAACGATTTTTTGTATCTGATCAGTGCGATACAGGCGTACAGGCAAGCCAGGTATGCGGGTTACCAAAACCTGATCGGGTATTACCAGGCCCTTTCAAATCTCGAGGCGGCAGTTGGGGAATCCCTTCCTGAGCTTAGCGGGGAAAATTCGGGGATGAAATCCCGGGAAGAGGTGAAGTAATGAGATCTGGAAGATATTTGTCATTTGCTCTGATCCTGTTTTTGACCCTGCTTCTTGGAGGTTTTTGTTCTCCTTCCTTCCTTCTTGCGCTACCTTTGGATCAGACCGTTCTGACTTTGACTCCTGAGCAGATCAAGGCACATTGGGTCAAGACAGAGGTCGCTGTTCCCAGGAGAATTTCACGGACGATTCGTAGAACCGGAACGATCAATTTTGACGAGGGCAGAGTTTCGGTTATTTCGGCAAGAGTTGCTGCCAGGGAGGTCAAGATCCTGGCCTTTGAGGGACAGAGGGTTTCCAAAAACGATGACCTGGCCAAGGTCTACAGTCCCGATTATGTGACTGCAGAAGTTGAGTATCTGAATGCATTCAGGGTAGCGAAGACGTCCCAGGACGCATCGGAAGCCAAATCCTATATCCAGGCGGTGGCAAAGAAACTGCTATTGATGGGTGCTTCGGAAAAAGACCTTTCAAGACTTTCCAGAACGGGAAAAATTGATCCTTATCTCACGATCCACTCTCCCAGGGCAGGGACGATCCTGAACTCCCAGCTGAGGGAAGGACTCTTCATGAATCCGGGAGACCAGCTACTGACAATTGCGGATCTCTCGAAACTCTGGGTTTATATGGATATTTTTGAAGGAGATCTCCCCCTGGTTCGACAGGGACAGAAAATCATGGTTCATACCGTTGCCTATCCCGAGATGAGTTTTGGTGGAAAGATCATTTATCTGGGGGGGATGGTCGATCCGGCAACGCGTACATTTCATGTAAGAGGGGAAATCTCGAATATAGATAACTTGTTGAAACCGGGAATGTTTGCCTCTGTCATCATCAGCCTTGACCGGCCAACGGGAGAAATCGCTCTTCCTGATGCTGCCTTTATCAGGGATGACCAGGGGTATCATGTTTTTGTTGAAACGGCACCTGGATCTTTTGTGACGAGGGAAGTTTCTGCCGGTGACGAGTCGGACGGAGAAATGACTGTTTTCTCAGGAGTCTCGTCCGGAGAGACGATTGCTGTTTCCGGGGCGATCCTTCTTGAAAACATGAGACAGGACCTTCTGAACCGGGGAGTGTTGCCAACACCTCGAAAGAGACAGGTCCGTTAATGAGGACCCTTCTTAAGCTGGCCCTCAGGGAAAGAGTTTTTGTCTATCTGCTGAGCGTTGTCGTGGTTGTTCTTGGAGTTGTTTCTTACCAGAACCTGCAAATTGAGCCCTATCCGGACGTATCGCCCCTTATGGTGAGAGTCCTGACCCAGTGGCCAGGCAGAGGGGCTGAAGAGGTTGAACGCCAGATCACCCTCCCCATTGAGATTGCGATCAACGGAACTCCGGGAATGAAAGCCCAGCGATCGATCTCCATGTACGGCCTGTCTGTGGTGATGGCTATTTTTTCCGGCAATGTCAATGATTTTGAGGCCAGACACCGCATTTACAACCGGACCGCTCAGGCCAACCTTCCAGCAGGAATCGTGCCGGTTCTGGATATCAATACGCCGGCAACGGGTGAGATTTATCGATATACGCTTTCAGGTGCCCCGCTTGATGAGCTAAAGACACTGGATGACTGGGTTCTTGAGCGAAGATTCAAGGAGATCCCGGGGGTTGCTGATGAATCCGGAATGGGCGGATGGATCAGACAGTACCAGATTCTGGTCGACATGAGCCGTCTTAGAGACTACAACCTGACCCTTGCCCAGGTGATGGCAGCTGTCTCGGCAGCCAATAACAATGTGGGAGCCTATGTCCTGAATTTCGGGGAGACCGCCCAGGTGGTCAGGGGGATAGGGCTCTTGAGGAACCGGGAGGATATCGGCAAGATCATGGTTGCCGAGGTCAAGGGAACACCTGTTCTGATCCGGGATATCGCTACCGTGCAGATTGGCCCCCAGCCCCGGCTTGGCCGGGTTGGACGGAATCTGAACAATGACACGGTCGAAGGAGTTGTCCTTTTATTGCGAGGGGCCAACACCCGGCATGTTCTTGAGCGTGTCCACAAGAAAGTGGAGGAAATCCGGGCCCACGATCTGCCCAAAGGGGTCAAGATCAATACCTTCTACGACAGAACGGAATTGATGGGCTGGACGCTTCATACCGTTCTTGAGAACCTGTCTCTTGGAATCACGCTGGTCCTTTTGACGCTATATGTGTTTCTGGGAAATCTGCGCTCAGCCCTGATTGTGGCCGTAACGATTCCTGTTGCCCTGCTTGCCGCATTTTCCCTGATGAAGCTGAAGGGAATCTCGGCGAACCTTCTGTCACTTGGCGCGATCGATTTCGGAATTCTTGTGGATGCTTCGGTCATTGTTGTGGAAAATATCTACCGGCATCTTATGGAAAGGCCTTCTGGCGACAAGACGGACACGCGGTTGATTGTCTTTTCCGCGGTAACAGAGGTGCAGGGAGCCACTGTCTTTTCAACGATGATTGTTTTTGCAGCCTATGTCCCCCTTTTGTTCATGAAGGGGGTTGAAGGCAAGATTTTCACCCCGATGGCCTATACGATGGGTGGAGGTCTTCTGGCGGCGGTGATCCTGTCGATGACCTTGTCTCCGGCTATTTCTTCTGCAGCACTCTCAAATGTTTCCCCCCATGAAGATACATTCCTGATGCGCCTGGTGAAGCGGTCTTACCGGTTTCTTCTCTCGTGGGTTCTTGCCAACAAGGTTGTAACGCTGACTCTGGCAGGAGGTTTTCTCATCTTAACCTCTTTGATCATTCTTCCGAGACTTGGGACAGAGTTTCTTCCCAAGCTTGAAGAAAACAACCTTTACATACGGGCGACCTATCCTGTTTCTGTCAGCCTTCCCTATGGGGCAAAGATGACTGATGGCATCAGGAGAATGATTCTTGAAACCCCGGAAATCAAGGTTGTGACATCGGAGGAGGGTCGACCGGATGACGCCTATGATGTCGGAGGGTTCTGGAATGCCGAATTTGCAGTGTTTTTCAAACCCGAGAAACAATGGCGTCCTGGTGTGACAAAAGCAATGATCCAGGCCGAAATCCTGAAAAAGCTCCATGGGATCCCAGGTGTGACGTTTAATGTGTCACAGTATATTGAGGACAATGTGGAAGAGGCGGTATCAGGGGTGAAAGGCCAGAACAGCCTCAAGATCTTTGGTCCGGATCCAAAAGAGCTTGAGCGACTTGCGCAAAGGACCGTTTCCCTTCTGTCTTCTGTAAAGGGAATGGCCGATCTTGGTATTTTCAGGATTCGTGGAGGCCAGGAGCTTCTCATTCGCGTTGACCCGTCAGCCTGTGCCCGTTATGGTGTCCATGCCCAGGATGTTGAGAATGTCATCCAGACCGCTGTTGGTGGAGTGGCTGTTACCCAGATTTTAAAGCAGGAGGAGCGTTTCGACGTGACGATCCGGCTTGCCGCAAAATACCGGAAGGATATCAAGGCGATCAGGTCTATTCTGGTCGACACTCCTGACGGATCGCACATTCCTCTCTCCCAGCTGTCGACCATTGAGGTCAAGAACGGGAACTCCTACATCTTTCGCGAGCAAAACTCCCGCTATATTCCTGTAAAGTTTTCCGTTCGCCACAGGGATATAGGAAGCGCGGTTGATGAGGCCAAAAGCCTCATTTCAAAGAATGTTCCGATGCCGGCAGGTTACAGGATCCAGTGGTACGGGGAGTACAGGGAAATGAAGGAAGCCCAGTCGAGGCTTCTGATCCTGGCACCAATTGCCGTTGGAATCATGTTTTTGCTCCTGTACTGGTCCTACCAGTCGGTTGGTTATGCCTTTGTCCAGCTTCTTTCCGTACCGTTTGCTCTTACGGGTGGGGTCTGGGCTCTTTACCTGACAGGACATCATCTGTCTATTTCCGCGGCAATAGGATTCTTGTCCCTGTTTGGCATCGCGATCCAGGACGGAATGATCCTGATCAATTTTGTAACAAGGTTGAGGCAGGAAGGAATGGGGATGGCCGAAGCGATCACAAAAGGCGGAGAGCTCCGGGTGCGTCCTGTGCTGATGACCGCACTTCTTGCCGGACTTGGTCTTCTGCCTGCGGCTCTTTCAACAGGAATAGGCAATCAGGCCCAGAAGCCTCTGGCAATCGTTATCGTGGGAGGAGTTGTGACTGCGATTCTCTTCACTCTTCTGGTGCTGCCCGTGGTCTATTCGCTCACCGGAAAACTTCCCCAATCGCCAAAGGGGTTTGCGGGAGATGAGATTTCCTGATCAGGGAGCTTGAGCGGAGCTCTTTTCTGTCAACAAGAATCCAGTCATTGAAATGCAGTAGTAGGACATAGTCCTGTGGGGAACGGACAAAGATATGCCGGGTGATTTTTCCCTGGACCGGCTTGCCCATCCGGCAAAGGACAAAAGCGGAAGAAAGTGCTCTTCAGTGGGGTGGTTCCTGTTTCCGTAGGGGGCCACCTTTCTGTAGTTAATCAGATCAGTCCAGTTTTCTGACAGCACTGTTTCCACCGTCCAGCGATCAAACTCTTCCGCCCAGGGAGCCCCTTTTCCTTCTGAGAACCTTGCCTCAGACAGGTTGTGGGTGACTCCTCCGCTTGCGAGAAAAAAGAGATCATCTCCCATGATGTCATGGAGATCCCTTCCGAACTGAAACATGCTTTCGGCTCCCATTTCCCGGGATAGTGAAATGGGAACAACCGGAAGAGAGCAATCGGGGAGCATTGCCATGAGAGGGATCCAGACCCCGTGGTCAAGTCCTCTGTGGAGATCGATTTTCGAACGCCATCCGGCTTTGAAAATCCTGTCATTCAGGTCCGTCGCCATCGATTGAGACCCGGATGCAGGGTATTTCATCCGATAGAGCTCTTCGGGAAACCCTCCAAAGTCGTGAATGGTTGCAGGGTGGGGGTTCGCTGACAGGGTTATTTCTTTTTCCATCCAGTGGGCAGATATGACAACGATTCCCCTGAAATGGGTTCCGGAGCCCAGGTAGCTTTTCCAGGAGGCCAGGGCACCGTCGTTTCCAAGAATGATATCAGGTGCACCGTGGCTGATGAATCCGGCCGTGTTATTCAAGAAAAGTCCCTCCCCCCAGTTTTGTCGTCCTCTTAATCTTGTTGATCGATGATTCTTTGCTGTGTATAGTCGATATGATGGAATGGTTGCATGTTGCCTGGCAAGTTTGTCTTGCCGGGAGGGAAGGCGTTTTTTCGGTGTCTACAAGGGAGAATCATTCGATGGGAGAGTTTTCCTCGGGTAGTTCAGGGCAGGACTCACCGCCACAAGCAAAGGATGGGCGGGACTTTTCCCAGATTGAAAGGCTTCTGCACGATCAACGGGATCAGATCCTGAAAGAGGCGGGAAGAGTTGTCGGTATCGGTGTCGCCAATGTTGCGGGGTTGACCCCCGACCCTACAGATATGGCCACCAGGGAAGAGCATGAAGCCTTTTCTCTCCGTCTGAAGGAAAGGGAAAAGAACCTTCTTCGGAAAATCGATCTCGCTATAGAGCGGATCAAGGAAGGTGACTTTGGCATTTGCGAAGGATGTGGTGAGGCGATCGAAGAAAAGCGCCTGATGGCCAGACCGGTTACGACTTTGTGCATTGACTGCAAGACGCTTCAGGAAATTCAGGAAAACGCAAAGCGCCTGTCTTAGTCTGCTGATTCAGGTGTTTGGTGGAGAGCGATCTTTCCTCAGTCCGCGGCCAGTCTTTCTGATGGATTATTGCGCGAACCTGATGTTGGGCGCTGTCATCGGGAAGCTTCCGGCGAGCCATCGATCATGAATCTGTCGGGGAAAATCGGGGATGTCTTCTGCCGGTTCAAGGCCGTGCTTCAGGCTGGAGATTCCAATTTCCGCCAGGTGGCCGATGTCCGTGCCCTCCCAGAGGATGCATCGGGGTACAAAGTTTTGTTGCCGGTGGCATGTCCGATGATTTCGTGAGCGATCATGTTGGGCTCTCTGTCATGCCTTCAAGATTTAATCTCCGGGAGAGGCTGTATGGTTCTTTGGAAAATGGAAAAAGGTTGTTGCCTTGCCAATCGGGCCAAGATACTTCTTGTTTCCGGAACAATGTTTCTATCCGGGTGTATCCTCTCCCATCCTCAGCAAAATGATGCGCTTGTCGCCCGTAATAATAGCCGCTTTGTTCATGCATACAATGATGCCCGCGCTGATCTTGCCCGCAATGAATTCTCAAAGGCAGAAGCCATTGCCCTGGCATGGAGAAAATACCCTTCTCTCAACACAAAAAATCAGCGTCTGCTCTCCGGGCTTGAACACCAGATCAACAGAGAAATGGCTATCTACAGGATGGGGGAGGCTCGCCAGCTGGAGCGGGTCGGCCATCTGAACGAGGCGCTTTCAAAGGTTTCGCAGGCGAGCCGGCTCGATCCCGGCTGGAATATCCCCCAAAGGGCCCGGCGGCATCTGCTGATTTTGATAGAAGTCCAGAATCAGATGGGAAGGCAATGGGAAGCATTGTCAAACCGTCTTCTTCTCCTCCGGAAGGAGGGGCCGGCAAACCCGGAGCTTGACCGGACACTGGCCTGGTCCTACCGGCATCTTGCACAGAGTCGCTTTTCTTCCAACCATCCGGCTGGTGCATACCGGTCTGTTAAAAAAGCCCTGTTGCTGGATCCTTCGGATACCGATTCCCTGGAGTTAAAAAAACGGATACTGGAAGAGGTTGCCCTCCATACACGCAATGGGGAGTCTTACTTCAGGAAGAACCGGATTGGAAAGGCCATCGAGTCATTCCGGAGGGCACTGCAGATTCGTCCGTCCGACCCGAAGGCCCGCCGGGATCTGGAGATGGCGCTTGAGGCCCAGGCACTTGGGAGAGGGCCTCGCGAACACTCCGATGTCTCTCCGACAGCGGCACCCGGGATTTAGGAGGAAATACAACAATCTCAATATCGAAAGGAATTTAAATGGCTTTGGATCAGGATTTTATCAAGTCTCATGGATTAGGAAATGATTATATTGTTATGACGGCTCCTCCTTCCGGTCTTTCATGGTCACCCGAAATGATCCAGCTGATCTGTGACAGGAATTATGGCGTTGGGTCGGACGGAATCCTTCTTTTGACACGTGACCGGGAGCCCTTTGGACTTCGTATCTTCAATCCTGATGGCAGCGAGGCGGAGAAGAGCGGAAACGGGCTCCGGATATTTGCAAAGTTCCTTTACGAATACGGTTATGCAAAAGGCGAATCTTTTCAGATCGAAACTCTGGGAGGAATGGTTTCGGCGCGGGTGACTCTGGGCGATGACCGTCTGGTGAAAAGGGTCCTTGTTGATATGGGAAGCTATACCATGGATCCGGAAAAGGTTGGGGTCAAGGGAGCCCTGGCTCCCCATATTGAAAAAGAGATTGACCTGGGGCAGGGAGTCCGGATCAGCGGAACAGCTGTTTCGGTGGGGAATCCTCATTTTGTTTTCTTTGTTGATCAAATTGATGAAGACTGGATCAGAAAGTGGGGTTCGGCCATTGAAAACAATCCTCTTTTTCCCCGGCGAATCAATACACAGATGGTCAAGGTGACAGGAGAGGATCAAATTGAAATCCGGATCTGGGAAAGAGGAGCAGGATATACGCTGGCTTCCGGATCATCTTCTTGTGCGGCGGCATCTGTTTCTGTGCACCTGGGAAAGGTTAAAAGCCCTGTACGGGTTACAATGCCGGGCGGGGAGCTCACGATTGATGTGTCAAAGTCCGGGGATGTCCGGATGGAAGGACCTGTTTCTTCTGTGATGAGTGGCCGATTCTCTTCAGAGTTTCTGAAAGAATTGCAAAAGTGCTCCGCGCAGCCTTGATCCCATTATTTGCTTTTTTCCGGAACGGCTTTGTGTCGGGTTGCAAATCCGACAAAGTCCTGATGGGCAAGGTGCCAAAGATTGGTTCCCATGATCAGGAGAAAAATGACTGCAACAGGCAGGAGCATCCAGAAGAGGGACCGATCTTTTTTGTTTGTCTGGTTTGGATCTCTAGGGTCGAAATCGATCATGGTTTTCCTCTTGTTCCTGTTGGACACAGTGGTTCAGCCGGACTACCCAAAGGGATTTTGCCCACGGCTGTCGAAATTGGTATGGGGGCCTTCCTGGAAGGCTGCTCTCAGAAGCTTCAATGGTGATACTCCGTCTTCAGGAGCATGACAGAAAGTAAACCTTGCCAGCAAACTGGCATTTTTGGCGACCTCGGCCAGGAGTGCCGATTTCATGCGGATCAGCGCTTTTTCTGTTCCGGAGCGTGACGTGTCGGGCAGCAAGGCCAGAAATTCCAGGGGAGAAATCCGTCCAAGCAGATCGGAGCTTCTGGTGAATATCTCCAGATGTTCAACGAGTGGGAATATTCCCCGGGATTCAGAAAGGGTGATTCCTATCACTCCGACGCCCTGTTTTTTTAATGATGCCATTTCAAGAAGGTCAGTCAGTCCGTCTATCAAGCCTCTTCTGGATAACAGGGCGGAGTCGGGATCCAGGTTGAGGGGACTGATCAATCGTACCTCCTCCCTGTTCCTGAAGATTTTTCGGGTCAGGTCATTGGTCTTTTGCTGGATATGGTGAGTGATATCTGTTTTGTTTTGTCCTTCAGTGGTCAGTTTCTGGATGACCCAGCCAAGGTGGGATGTCCCCCTGAGCAGGGGAATGATCATGTGAATGTTTTCCTGGTCCGGCTCTCTGATGAAAAAGGAGCGGGTTACAGGAACAGAGACCGACTGGATCACCTTTTTGGGTATGATCGAGGTGATGGCTGTTGTTATCGGGACATGATTCTCGATGGATGTCCTCGGTGAGAGCTGGATCAGAAACGAATTTTTCTGCCATCTTGCGGTATTCCAGAGGAAAACCTTCGGAAGATCCGGAAGTTCAGGATTTTCCCAGAACGGATCCGAGAGGACTTCCAGTATTTTTTCATGGTCCATGGAGTCGAGAAGGATTTCCGTGATTTCATCCGACAATTCTGTGTAAATCCGGGGAAGGGTATTTTTTTGAAATGCCTGCTCTCCTGTTACCCTGAAAAAAAGGGCCGCTTCTTCATCGGAGTTTGTGACCGAGGCACGAAAAAGCTCCAGTGACGTTTGACCAAAAGGGACGGTAGCATGCCAAAGTCCTGAAGCGGGAGCTGCATTGCCCCTGATCCACAGGTTGATGGTTGCTGCGTGTTCCGGGAGAGTTTTTGAAAGGAATGTTTTTTCGATTTCAGCTTGGGGGAGTGTCCCGACCGAAATAATTTTTCTATCCAGAAAAGAAAGAAAAAAGCTGTCAGCGGCACGTAAAAAGCCTTTTCTTGAGAGGAGTGCGAATCCGATCATTTCTTTTTCGCAAATCAGGTTGACTTTTTGGAGGATGTTTGTCAGGGGACGGATAGATGAATGGCCCAGCAAAATCGACATGTCTTCTCCCGGTCAGTCACAGTTGTTCCATTGGCGAGCCTGATGGAGCCATTGTATCACATTGATGAAAGTTGTTTTGGTCCTTGGAGCGTTAACCGGGGGATGGATTGTGAAAAAAAATGATCAATACGGCAGACAACGGCATTTTTTTCAACAGGCGTACGATTCCGGCCAGACCGGATGGCCCAAGACAGGTGCATCCGGGATCGTTGATGCAGCAGGAACGATGGGTTTTTTTAGGAAGGGCGCGAGGTTCCTCGAAATAGGTTGCGGCCAGGGTCGCAACCTTCTTCCCCCCCTTTTCTCGGAGTGCCATACTGTAGGAATCGACTCGGTCCTTTCTCCTCTTCTTGAAATTCGGGGCAATCCTGTTTTTTCAGAGGCATCACTTGTCAACGGGGATCTCTTTAATCTTCCTTTTCGCCGGGGCAGCTTTGATGTGGTCCTGGATTTCGGAGTCTTGCATCATATGAGGGCTCCCGAACGAAGAATATATCCGAAATGGATTGATGAGATGCTTTCTCCGTCGGGGGTTTTTCTTCTGGGTGTTTTTTCGGAACGCTTTCAGCACTACCCTGGTGAAAAGAGAAGCCGGAACTGGGTATCCCATAGAGGTCATTACGATGTGTTTTTCAATCAGGACGACTTTTCGCGGATCATGGGAGAGAAATGGCAGCTTCTTCATGCTTCTGAAGAGACTGCCGGTGGTGAGATTCATCATTACCGGCTGGGAATTTTCGGACGCGCGGATTGGGTGCGTGGAAAAGGATTTTGAAGCTCTCCCGCAGGATATGCTAGGATGTCCAACCTGGTTTTGACCATTCATGAATCTGTCAATCAAAGAGGTGCCCATTGGAATACCGACCAATTGCCTATCATTTTCAGGCAGGAGAAACTGTTTTGATAAAGGTTACCAATCAGTTGGGGATCGTTGAGAGCCGAACAAGGGGGTACTGGAAGGCGAACGAATACGATGTGATTATCCCCCCTGGAAACGGAAGAATGCGTGTCCGCGAGGAAAACCTGGAAAAGGTTCCGAGGGAGCAGTGGATCACGCATCTTGAAAGCCTGGCGGGTATTGTTGAGGTTCCTGTTTACGGTCGACCGCCAGCCCATACCCTGCCGCCCAAAAAGTCCTGATTCCAGCCCATGAAATAAACTCCTCAGGATCTTGAGGATCAGATCCTGAGGAGTTTCCTAGTACCGGGGAAGCGACGGATCCACATGGATAGCGTATGCATCAATCCCGCCCTTGAGATTCTGGACTTTTGCATACCCCGCTTTCTTCATTGCCATGCAAGCCTGAAGGCTTCTGGCGCCATGGTGGCAGTAGACCACTACCGTTGCTTCTTTGTGGATATCGTCAAGCACCCGGTTAAGCTGTCCGAGCGGGATGTGTTTGGCTCCGGGGATCTTGACTTTCGAGTGTTCCCAGTCTTCCCTGACGTCCAGAAGAATCAGGTCTTCCCCTGCATCGATTCTTTCCTTAAGCTCTTTGGGATCAAGCTGTATATCGTTGCCGCCTCCGAATAGTCCGAACATTCCATCCCTCCTTTTTCGTGTTTTTTATTTTGATATTGCTGACTGTGCGCTTCAACCCTTGCTGTCTGCTGAGGACTAACCGGCTCTTTTCATTGTAACGGTGAAGCAGGCTCGGGACAACCATTGGTTTAAGGGGGATGCAGCGCTGTTTGGGATGGAGCGCCTGGCGGATTATTGTTCCGGAGAATTTTTGCCGAAGAGAAGTTGGATCTTTTCTGCCAAAAACATTGCTGGTTCCAAACGAAAAAGGAGTTTCAAATGATTTCGCTGCGAAAAGGCTTTTCAGTTATCGGATCTTTTCTGATAATCTCCCTTGTCATGTTTTTCGAGTTTCCGGGGACAGTTCATGCATCACCTGGCTCCTCCAATGCCTTCGGTGTCGGGATTGAGGTTGAGGGTGCAGATCCGGTCAATGTTCCCGGAGCAAATGGGGATCTCTATTATGGTGCTGGCGTCGATCTTCAGTACTGGTTTACAAAAGATGTGGGCGTCAGGGCTGGAATCGATTACCTGAACCAGTCAAAAACGAGCACGATCCTTCCGAGCAATATCTTTCCGTTCTACAGCGGACTTCTGGTCAATCTTTTTGCAACATCCTACATGTCCCTTGATCTTGAGGGAGATTTTGGGCAGGCGCTGCTTTCCGGTGTTGCGAATACTTATTTTGATGCGGGAGTGATGCTGAATGCCCCATTGTCATCTGCCAGACAGTTTTTCCTTGATGTCCGGTACAGGGAGGTCGGGGTTGGAACGATGGCACAACCGTGGGAGTTCATCACAGCAGGTGTCGGGGTGAATTTCTTCTAGCCGTCCTGACTCATTCCCCTCCGGAGAGGAGGGGGTGAGTCAAAGCAGGGACTGGGAAACTTTTTTAAGGACGTCCTGGTCAATCTTGATGCTTGCGCTGTTTTCAAGCTGTGTCTGAAAGGATTGAACGGTCTCTTCCTCGAGTTTAAGCGCATTTTTTTGCTGGTCAACCATTGTTGCCGGCGGGGCACCTGGAGAAACGGGTGCGGGGATGGGTGATCCGGCAGTTGCGCGGACAATGACCTGGGCTCTTTGAACAAGAAGGTCTTTTCTGATGGACTCTTCAAACTGTTTTGCTGTTTGATGCGTTCCGGTCAGAAATCGTGTGTAGATCTGTTTTGAAAACCTTGGTGGTGTTCCCTCCATGAAAAAAGGAATCTGGGAGATCTCCCTGATAATTGTTTCGTCTGAAACAACAAGCCCAAGTTTTTTCCCCTCGTCGGCCCAAAGCTGACGGTAGATCATGTTTCTCAGAACCAGCCCCGGAAAGTTCAGCTGCTTCAGGATTTTTAATCCCATGGGCCCATTGAGCATCTGCTGGTAGTTGTTCTTCATGATTGAAAAGTCCCTGGCGAACTCCGTACTTTTTATCGGAGTTCCATTGATCCTGGCCACGATGTCCCCCTGGGAAGAGCGGGAGTTGGCAAATCCCCACCAGCCCATCGAGACCGTAAAGATGATGGCGATGAAGAGGATGAGTCCTCCCAGGATCTTTGGCTTTTCAATGGCAAACTTTCTGATCATCTCGAGCATGGTTTTGCCTGTTTTTCCTATGTTAGAGGGGCATTCTTGACTGTGGGACTGCTTTGGCCAACAAAAAATCTGAAACAATCCTGCCATTCTACCCGAGCGTATATCCGGGAGGCAATCTATGGGAGGTTTTTGTGCCGGAGGGCTAATCGTCTGAGAACCGTTTCCAGGCGATTGGCGAAACGCTCCTTGTCTGCATTGGTCATGGCGGGAGGTCCGCCGGAAGCGAGTCCTGCGCTTCTGAGTTCGCTCATGAAGGTCCTTGTGGAGAGATATTCTCCAATGTTGTCTGATGTGAACTCATCTCCCCGTGGAGAAAGGACCGTCCCTCCCCTTGAAATGACAAGGTCTGCAAGAATGATATCCCCGCTGATGACCAGGTCTCCGGACTGAACTTTTTCGACAATGGTCTTGTCGGCCATGTCGGATCCTTTGGGGACGGTGATAGTGTTGATCAAAGGAGATCGCGGAGTGGAGAGGGGGGCGTTGGCAACCAGTGTCAGGGGGGTTTTTGTCCTCACGGAGGAGCGGTAAAGAATTTCTTTTATAGCGCGGGGACAGGCATCTGCATCAACCCAGATCATGAATTCTCCCGCCATTAGGGCAGCCCTCTTGAAGGGGGTTCCGGTCTCACGACCGAACGTTCCTCTGGAGAAGGAGCTGTTCCTGTGCGGGGTTGGAATAGGCTCGAAAGCGCTTGCCGGTCTGCATGGGAACGAGAATACCTCAATGTGAGGACAGAAACAAAGACCGCCCGCTTGCAAGCCTTCTGTTTTCTTCCCTGAGGATAAGGATGGGTGACTGCTCCCGCCACTAAACCATGAAATGGTTGTCGTGGGGGCTTTTTGGGGCTAACCCCGAGACGAAAGCCCGAGTCTCAAAATATTCAGGGAGGCGTTGTGGTCCCGATCCTTTTCCATTCCACAACACGGACAGACATACGTCCGGCAGGACAGCGGCATCTTCTGCCGATGGCCACAGGAGGAACAGGTCTGGCTTGTATAGGCCGGATTCACCTTCCTGAACTCCCGACCAGCATTTTCAGCTTTGTACGAGAGAAAGAGGAAGAATTGCGACCACGCCACGTCACGGATGCTTCGGTTCAGGCATCGGTGGGAGTTCATTTCGTTGACCGTAATATCCTCAACAAAGATCCGTCCATACGCATTGACGATCTTTCGGGCTTCCTGATAGGCGAAGTCGGATCGCTTAAAAGCGATCCGTTCATGAATCTTCGC
>JAKBTA010000083.1 GCA_021844645.1 Nitrospirota bacterium | reverse complement strand
CAAAAACACAGGGAATACAAAGTTCCACAGTCAAGTTTGACAGAAGTTATTTGCTGTGGCAAGGATGGTTTCAGCAAAAAGATTAAGGATGTTTTAAAGAGGCTGGGAGATTAAAAAGCTGCCCCCCAAAAGCATTCTCTTCCATGCCCCGAGGGGAAGATCAGTCATGTTTCATATTGTTTCAGCATTGCAAACTGGCCAAAAATTCATGATAGACTGAACTTCGGTGAACTGCCCAAAAAAACATCCATCAAAAACCTTTTGTAATAAAAAAGGAGATTTCATGACATTTTCCAGAGAAACATCAAAAAAGGGTCTCTCGTGGTTCCGAGGAATTTTCTCAATGGCAACTCTCTTGTTTTCCACCACTCTCCTTGTGCCATCTCTCTCTTCAGCAAAGGAGACGACCGGAGTGCTGATGGTTTCAAACAAACACATCTCAGCGTTTGATGGAAAAACAAGCTTCTCCCCGAAACACATCATCAACTATCAAAATCTTTTCATTGATATCACCAAGACAAAACCATACAGGGATCCCAATGGCAGGATCGTTGCCATCCCCCGCAATGCAATTTTCAAAAACGCCAATGAGGTCACCTTCCGATTCTGGCACCCCAGGCATGAACCAAGACTTCTGGATGGAATTGTCGTCAAATCCTACGATAAAAACGGACACCTTATCCATCATGGAGTTTTTGACAGGGGAGTCTTTGTTTCCATGATGATCAAAGACCTATTTCATGGAAAATGGGTTGAACTCCAGGATGTCGGAACATTTGTCCAGGGAGACAAATCACTCTATGTAAAAGTGCGCATTCGTCACAGCAAGCAAATTGCACTGGTTCCCTTTGCAACATTTCTTCAGGATTTCGCCAACAGGATTAATACGGAACCGGTGATTTCATGGGCTGTCAAATAACCCATTTATTCCTTTGACCTTGGGGTTTTGTGACCCGTTTGAGACTTTTGATGGCTTAACGGATCATAAAACCCTTCACCTCATGAATAAAATCCAATCATCAAAAACACTTAGCCTCAAAACGAACTCAGCTTGCAGCATGTATTGAAATAGCTCAATAAAAGAGTATGATATTGCCGCTGTTTGACATGAGGGACAAAAGCCCCGAGAATTCACAGTGGGAGCCGAGAGACAGATCCGGTCAATTCCTTTCGGGCACTCCGCATCTCATTTGACGACCGGAAAAACACAGGAGTTCACAAAATGTCGGCCGGAAGGTTCGATTGGATGTGGCAGGAAAGATTATTTTTAATTCCCTTAAAGGATAAACTGGGACCACTTTTCACCTTTTCTTTTAGAGGGTGGGGTCTCCATTTTGTCTGGCCCAAGGGATTTGGGCTGACCTAGCCCAAAGATTGGAGGAAAGAATTGCACGCTCTCGGCACACACCTTCTCGTTGACCTCAAGGATTGCCAGAATGACGGATTAAACGACATTCAGTTTGTACAGGAAGCCATGCTTTCTGCTGCCCGCGACGCTCAAGCTACAATTGTGGATTTCAAGTTTCATGAATTCAGCCCTTTTGGCATTAGTGGGGTGGTCGTTATTGCCGAATCCCACCTTGCGATCCACACTTGGCCTGAGTATAAATACGCCGCAGTTGATGTCTTTACCTGTGGTGACACACTCCAGCCGGAAGTGGCAGCCATTGCGCTAGCAAAAGCATTTGCTTCCAGAAACCCAAGTATTCATGAAGTCAAGAGGGGAATCATCGGGATAGACAATATCCATCGCCCCCATAAATCTGAAGACGCCGGAAAGGCACCAACGACAAAAGACACACTGCCAGGAGAGGAAACGGTTGATCATGAGCGAGCCTCGGACTTCGAAGTGGTATATTGAGTACTCCTCACCCTACCTGGGGCACATGCATGGGCTATCGGAGCTCGTTGTATCTCTCAGGACAAACTTCCAGAAGATGGATATCCTAAGGTCCGGAGCATTCGGCACATGTCTGATTCTTGATGACAAGATGCAGTCCACTTCGGTCGATGAATTCATCTATCACGAAGCATTGGTCCACCCTGCGATGCTTGCCCATCCCAGGCCGGAAAAAGTTCTCATCATAGGAGGCGGCGAAGGAGCGACACTGCGTGAGGTCCTTCGCCACAAGACTGTGAGACAGGCGGTTATGGTCGACATAGACGATCAGGTCATCGAACTGAGCCGCAGACATCTTCCGGAATGGCACAAGGGGTCCTTTGATGATCAAAGGTCTGTCGTTATCGCCACAGACGCCAGGAAATATCTTGAGGAATCCAAGGATACCTTCGACGTTATCATCACGGACCTATCGGAACCGGTCGAGGAAGGCCCTGCCTATCTCTTGTATACAAAAGAATTTTACCAGATTGCTGTCTCCCATCTGAGCCCATCGGGAACACTATCCCTCCAGGCCGGGACAGCTGCCATTCCGTATCTTTTTAACTTCGGAGCTGTCTTCCAGACTCTTTCCTCCGTCTTTCCGGTGGTGGCCCCCTATCAGGCATTCATCCCCTCTTTTGGCCTTCCATGGGGATTTATTGTTGCCAGCAAAGACAGGGATCCACGCAAATTTGACTCCAACAGCGTTGACTCGATGATCCTTGAAAGAATGCAGGGAACCAATGATTTTTATGACGGGATTTGTCACCAGGGTCTCTTCAGCCTCCCCAAACATATTCGGAAAGAACTCTCTTCCACGAATGTTGTAATTGAGGATAACCGTCCAATTTTCTCTTACCATTAATTAATCGGCTGACATGACTCCATACGATCATAATCGGACACCTCTATTTGACGCGATGGTGGCGCTTGCCGAGAGTCGAAAGGTCTCTTTCCATACACCAGGCCATAAAAGTGGAAAGGGAATCTCGACCCGTTTTCGGAAATTTGTCGGACCGAAGGTCTTTTCCATAGATCTGACCTGCCTCGATGAGGTTGACTCCCTCCAAAAACCTCGCGGAGTAATCAGGGAAGCACAGGAACTGGCCGCGGACATCTATGGAGCGGACCAATCTTTTTTCCTCGTCAACGGAACATCCGGGGGGAATCAGGCCATGATTCTCTCCGTGATGAAACCGGGGGAGCCTATTCTGCTCACTCGCATCCTCCACAAGTCAGTGGTCTCCGGCTTGATCATGACCGATTGCAAACCCATCTTCATTCCGCTTCAATCCACTCCGGACTGCGACTTGCTGCTGAATGACAGGACAGACACCATTATTCAGGCAATGAACCGTCATCCTGAAGCCAAAAAGCTTTTTTTAACTTCCCCAAACTATTATGGCGTCACACTGGATCTCCCCACCATCATTCAAGAGGCGCATAGCCGCGGAGTAACCGTTCTTGTGGATGAGGCACATGGCCCCCATCTCCACTTTCATGATGACCTGCCGCCCAGTGCTATGGCTTCAAACGCCGATCTTTGCGTTCAGTCCACCCATAAAATCATCGGCGGAATGACTCAAGCGTCCATTCTGCATGCAAAAAAAGCGAATATTGACATCGAACGATTGACCAGCGTCCTCCGATACCTTCAAACAACAAGTCCTTCCTACATATTGATGGCATCCCTTGATCTGGCTCGCATGCAAATGGCCACGGAAGGAAAAAAACTCCTGAGCAAGGCAATCGACCTTGCCAGAAAAGCCAGGGAGCGGATTCGGAAGATCCCCGGACTGACCTGTATTGACCGAGATGAAGTGAAAGCGGCCTCCGGAGGGGATAACGACCTTGACGAGACCAAGCTTGCGATTGGGGTGAAAGGAATCGGACTGACCGGCTATCAGGTCTCACAAAAACTGAACCACGAATTTGGCATTCAGGTTGAAATGGCCGATCTCCACCATGTTTTGGTCATTGTCAGTATCGGAGATCACAGGGAAGATCTTGACCGGCTGGTTCGAGCGATGGAGGCCATCTCACACCAAGCCATGACGTTAAAATCGATCATTCCAATCAATGTCAAGCCACCTTATGCCATTGCCTCTTCACGGATGAATCCCAGGGAAGCCTTTTTTTCCTCCCATCAATCCGTTCCTCTTGAAGAGGCCCTTGGAAAAACCGCTGCAGACATTGTGACCGTATATCCTCCGGGAATCCCCCTTCTGATTCCGGGAGAAGAAATAACACAAACAGTACTCGACCACCTGATCCTCATGCGTGAAACAGGGGCCACACTTGATGGTCTTGACTCAGACAACAGATTGATCAATATCGTCTGATTCTTCCCTTACTCTCCAGAGGTCCCGATGAATCGTCTTGTCAGAAATGGTCCATGGCTCTTGCTCATCCTTCTCATTGGTTCAGGGTGGGCCATAGAAACACTCATGGACGAATCCGTGGACTATCTGTGGTTCTCATCCCTGAACGCCCTGTCAATCTTCTGGACATACTTCTGGGCTCGGCTCCTTTCCGGTATCATCTTCGGAAGCCTTTTCTTCATCACTCTTTTCTCCGCACTCAGAACCATTCCGGGGAAGATACCTCCCATCACCATCCGGGTAGGTCCAAGGCTGCAGGAAATTCCTGTTGCCGGGATCAGAAAGACCCTCACCATTGCCATCTTCCTGCTCTCTCTTTTTGTGGGAGAAGGGTTCTCTGACCCCAACTCGGCGCTGTCGTTCCTATCTGTTATCAAGGCAGCCAATGGTGGCCCATCTGACCCGGTCTTTCATCACCCGCTCTCTTTTTACTTGTTTGACCTGCCTTTCTGGGAACCTCTCGTTAACTTCACGACTGCAGTCCTGATCATATCCGTCATTGTCTCACTCATTTTGGGAAAATTAACCGGATTTCTGAGGGCCTCTCAGACAGGTTTTCATTTTGAACCCATTTATAGAAAGCGTTTTTTCTTTCTTCTGGCCGTAGCAGTCGG
>JAKBTA010000018.1 GCA_021844645.1 Nitrospirota bacterium | reverse complement strand
CTTGACCTCCCCTTTCAGGACCGCGCCCTGGATGGCGGCACCGATCGCGACAACCTCATCCGGGTTCACACCTTTATGGGGCTCTTTTCCAAAGAACTTCTTGACCGTCTCCTGAACCTTGGGCATACGGGTCTGTCCGCCCACAAGAACGACCTCGTCGATCTGGGATGTCGTCAGACCAGCGTCGCTCATTGCCTTTTTGACAGGTTCGATCGAGCCGGTGACCAGATCGTCCACAAGCTGCTCGAGCTTGGAGCGGGAAATCTTCAGGACCAGATGCTTGGGTCCTGTCTGGTCAGCGGTAATATACGGAAGATTGACTTCAGTCTCCATCGCTGTCGAAAGTTCGATCTTTGCCTTTTCGGCGGCTTCCTTCAAACGCTGGAGCGCCATCTTGTCCTTGGAGAGATCGATTCCGTTGTCCTTCTTGAATTCAGAAATCAGGAAGTCGATGATCTTCATGTCGAAATCGTCACCGCCCAGGAAAGTGTTTCCGTTGGTCGACTTCACCTCGAAGATTCCGTCACCGATTTCAAGGACAGAGATGTCAAAAGTTCCACCGCCCAGGTCGTAGACGGCGATTTTCTCTTCTTTCTTGCTGTCCAGTCCATAGGCAAGGGAAGCTGCCGTTGGCTCGTTGATGATCCTCAGGACATTAAGTCCGGCAATCTGTCCGGCATTTTTGGTGTCCTGCCGCTGGGCGTCATTAAAATAAGCAGGAACGGTAATGACCGCTTCAGTTACCTTCTCGCCAAGGTAGTCCTCTGCCGCCTGCTTGAGCTTCCCAAGGATTTTTGCCGAAATTTCAGCCGGGCTGTAGACCCTGCCACGAATCTCGACATGGGCGTCTCCGTTCGGAGAAGCGACAATCTTGTAGGGCAGCTTCTTTCTCGCATCGGCAACCTCATCGGAATTGAATTTGCGTCCGATTAAGCGCTTGACGGAAAAGATGGTGTTTTCAGGGTTGGTGATCGCCTGTCGCTTTGCGACCTGACCGACCAGAATGTCCCCCTTGTCGGTAAAAGCCACAACTGAAGGTGTGATCCGGGAACCTTCCTGATTGGGAATGACGACCGGCTCTCCCCCCTCCATGATGCTGACTACTGAGTTTGTCGTTCCAAGATCAATTCCGATGACTTTTGCCATTTTGAACACCGTCCCTTCTTTTGAACTATCCGTTAAGAAATACCCTTTTGCATCCGATCTCAAAGACTCACTTGATCGCTCCCGCCTCCCCAAAACAAGGGAAGTGGAAACGGAGGAACCTAAGGCTTCCTTGCCAGTGTCACAAGGCTTGGCCTCAACAAACGATTGTGCAGGAGGTAGCCCTGCTGGTACACATCAACGATCGTTCCTTCCGGCACGTCCGGCGTCTCCGCATATCCCATCGCTTCATGGACATTCGGGTCAAAGAGCTCACCCTGGGTCGGAACTTTTGTCACATGATACTTCTCAAGAAGCTCTCCGAACTGTTTCTGGGTCAGCCGAACGCCTTCGATCAGGGAATCGGTCTCCCCCCCGGTCGACTGATGCTTCTCAAAATGGTGCAGAGCACGGTCAAGGTTGTCGAGCACCGGCAAAAAAGCGGAGAGAAGAGACTCATTTGCAAATTTTCTGGACTCTTCGCTGTCCCTGGCGGTCCGCTTTCTGTAGTTGTCAAAATCGGCCAGAAGCCTGACGTACTGCTCCTTCCAGTTTTCCTGCTCGGCAGGAGCAGCCTGGGAGACATCGCCCACAGGATCTTCCGGGCGATTTGCTGCCTCCGGAGAATCCTTGCCGGATGGATTGTCCTCACGAAAATTCTCTTCCATTGGTCCTCTTTTCTTCATTGGTTAACATACCAAAACCAGATCACAAAAACCTCAGATCCCAAAAAGCGCCGAAAACAAGAAACAATCTGCCCTACGGAGCGGGGTTATGACTCGGAGGCATAACCTCATCGATCCAGAGATTCAGTCGGTCGGACAGGTAATTCATGATGGGGATGACCTGGTCGTAATTCATCCTGATCGGTCCCACAAGACCGATCGATCCCAGCCATATATTGCCGCTTCGAAGCGGAATGGCAATCAGCGTGCAGGGCTCAAGTGCCCGCACAGGTATTTCATTTCCGATCCTGAGAGCCATCTGGTCTTCCGTCAAAAGTTCTTCAAACACCCTGTAAAGAGCGGACTGTTCCTCGAACACCTCCATGATCTCCCTCAGGGTATTCGCATTTTTGAATTCGGGAACTTCAGCGAAATAAGAGGTGCAAAAAACCCTCACATCCGGAACAGGCGCAAGCGATGTCAGCTGGGTAAAAACGTCGAGCACCGACTTGCCGAGAGCATCGAGTTCGGAAGTGATCTCGTTTCTGACCTCGAGAAGCGTCTTGTGCCGGGCCTTTCGGCTGAGTTTATCACCCATGGCGATCACTTCCAGAATATCCACATTTTCCGGAATGAGAAGCGTCTTTTTCAGCAATGATCCTGTTTCGGTGATAATGACCATCAGAACATGGCGCGGAGAAATCTGGACAAGGTCAAGGGAAAGAAGACGTTCCTCGATATTTGTCCCTGCCCCCAGCAAGATTCCCGTGGAACGGGTCATCCTGCTCACCAGGTTGATGACCGTAGACAAGACCGAAAGTAAATCAGGGGAAGCCGTATCCGCAAGCACCGCATCAAGAAGATGCGAGAGCTGGTCTGCGGACTCCGGTTCCAGCCCCGGGAACCGTGTGTTGTCAACGAAATACCGGAACCCCTTCGGAGTCGGAACCCTTCCCGCCGAGGTATGCGGGTGCATCAGATAGCCCGTCTCCTCAAGATCCGCCATGACATTTCTGATCGTGGCAGGAGAGTAGTTCAGGCCAAACTGCCGATTGACGGCCCGAGAACCGATCGGACTGGCATTCCTAATATAGCCTACCACCGTCGCATTTAATACTTCCCAACTTCTTTCATCCATCATCTGTCACCTCTACTGCATCTGCACATGTGCCCGTCAAAAATTAGCACTCGCATCAAGTGAGTGCTAAAACATTAACAGGGGCCATATCCCTTGTCAAGCATTGAGAGGCGCAAAAGAACCGCCATTGGATGGAGAAAAAAAGAAGAGAAAACGAAAAATCCCTGATCGTTTCTATTAAACAGCCAGGTGTCGACGCCAACGGTTTAGCGCCTGAAGGGTGAAACGAAAGGAGTTACGACGTGCTACGAGAGAATGCACTCCCACACAAGATCGAAGTACCGATGAAAGACTGACATCCCATGCATGCCTTATTTTTTTGGAGAATTCTTGAAACGCTGGATTGATTGGGCAATTGATCGCCCCGGGAACGGAAAAAATATCCGGCACAGTCTTTGCCATGATCGACGACGAAATTCTAAAAGTCGGTCAACTGGCCTTTTTCGATTTCGAATCTTCCGACGGACTCCCTCACCCATATTTTGTCCATGTCGAAATTCGCCTGGGCATGGACTCTGTAGCAAAACACTCCTTTCGGAGCAGTTTTTGTTCGGGTCTTTTTTTCCTGGAAAACGCGACCCGGTCTTCGGAGAGATAATAAAGAGATGTGCCGCTCTCCCGAGTCCTTCTTTTTTCTTGCGTCCGATGGTCTTTTTGATGGGTTGTTGATCCGGATGTCCAACAGAGTCAAAGCTCAAGTCCGTCCATTTTTTTGATTACTCCTTTTCTGATCTCCCGGATCCTTTTGCCATGGCAGAATTTTTATGCAATTGAGACTGAAGATGTCGGGAGAGATCGTAAATGGATAAAACAAGACGACCAACATCGGTGTTTTGAAGGATGGGATCCTCTTTGAATGGCTCGATGAATCGATGTTCGAGAGCATCGATATTACGGGTGGATTCGACCAGTATTTGGGTTTGTCCCGGAGAAAACGCGCCAGGTTTCTCGATGAGAAGGAAATGGAGATCGTAAAGATCCCGGGCAGCTGTTCGCTCTTGGAAGGCTTCAAGTTTATGGTCGACGAGAACAGGAAGATCGTATACGCGGATTCCTTCATGAAAATGAGACCGGGAAAGATTATAAGAATCTCTACAGGATACTTCAATCTTCAAAGAACCCGACATCTCCTTCGTGCTATATTTGACACGGTAACGCTGGACTGTTTGAGTATTTTTGGGAATGTCAACAGAGTCGATCTTTACAAGGGGGCCTGTGGCTTTTTCTATCCGGTTTTCAAGACGAAGATATTTGTTGCTGTCAAAATCAAGATCTTCGGAGAATCGGTCAAGTCCATACGCAAAAAGAAGAGCCGTCCCTCCTTTGAGAATGAGCGGGGTATCCGCCAGGGAACGGGCAATACTTTTCATGATATCGACATGGATTCGTTGACGGGGCGTCATAGTTGTGGCTTGATCCAGGAGGACACCAAGTCTTTCTCGGAAGAAGAAAACTTCGGGAGAAACTGATCGAGAAGTCGAAAAAATGTTTTCTTGTGCTCGTCCGTATCCAACCAGTCGGAGATTGCCAAGTGCCGGGGAACTTGTCCTTTCGATACGGAGCGGTACAGCATATCGAAAATGGCCCGGTAATGATTGGCAGAGTAAACCCTTGTTCCGTGCGGAATTGAAATGCCCCAGCATCGAAGAGAGTCCGAGCACTCATGAATCCCAAATCCTCCGAATAGAGCATTCGTATTCCATTCGAGGCCCTCTCCAGCCAGGGTCAGATTATCCGGGAAGCAAGGGGAATCGAAAATCCCCCAAAAATGCCAGTCGCCCCCCGTCTTTTCCGGGGCGGGAATATTCAGCGCCACCATACCGGTCAGGTACCGGGTTGGACTTGTTTCGGGAAAAACAGCTATTTCGGAAGACACGAAAACCCTCCGTTCCTCAACTAAACACCCACCAACTGAAGCTTGTGATTTTGCATTGCGAACTGGAAGTCCGGATACGCGTTGGCTTAACGACGCGTCCTACTCCAATTCCATCTCGGACTCATCATTGGGGCGCGGTTAGAGATGTTCCAGATAGCTTTTGATCATCTCTTCCATCATCCATCGCTCCCACCGTCGCGCAAAGATACCCCGCGCCAAAAAATGCTGCCCTCAATATTTCTTCCGTCCGTTGGGAAACTCCTCGAACAGCTCGCTCGTTGTTCGCCCCTTGATCCTCCTCACAATATCGATCGATACCATTTGATGATCCGTATCTCGAACACTCCACAGGTCTCCCGGACCAAGGCTCTCACCCGTTCCGCCACCTCTCGCATCAACACCTTACATCGGTACTTGGTCACCCACACAAAGCGGTACTCGATATTAAAGACGATATGGCTCAATTAAGAGTTCGTTATGTGGGACAGAAGTGCCTTGGGTGATCCCTGACCTCAAATGGTCGAAGACTTTTTCGAAGAGTGCAAAAGATAGAGAAGTCATGTAGTCTCTTCGAAGTTTTTTTCTGTTGTCGTCAACTCGTTTATTCTAGGAAGAAACACTTTTCTGAATTTTATCAATTTTGAAGTAAGCCATCCAAATTGATTGGGCCGGTCGTCCTTATCCCAGATATCCACCCCATATTTATAAACGGCAATGCGGGAAACTTTTGAGTTAGGATTATTCTGCCATTCCAATTGCTCACCTTGTTCACAAAATTCCCTTTCAATCGCTTCTTTTTGATTTTCAAGCATTTCAAAACTTTCTTTTGAATCTGGAAGCACAATTTCTACGCCGATGCGTTTTTCTCCGGTATGAACAGTTACATTAAACTGAAACTTCGATTTTTCAATACTAATGGTAAGACAATGTGTCGGAATACCTGAGGTAACGGGAACCGGGATCTGCTCGTTCTTAGGGGAGGATTGATTTTTAAGGTATTGCTTAAAGTCCTCCCAATATTTATATTGCCACATTTCAGTAGCAGTCATGTTTTCCAATCTTTTCAGCTTATTTGAGAAAAGGTTAGGCTTGCAGACAACATTGAATTTTGGCGCAGGAAGAGAGTTACCAATCTTCCACATCTCTATTTCTAGTCCAAAAAATTGCATTTGATCACCAGATATCTCGTTAAGACGATCCAGCACAGCTCTATGTTCTGGCAAAAATTCTTCGGCGATCCAGACGACTGCTTCAACCTTCTGCCCATCTAACCCATTCAGTCCTGCGGCATAAGTGAGTAACTTGCCGAGATGGTCATGATCAGTTTTATTATATTGATTTTCGATCACAACCCAATTTTGCGTTGAAGGCTTCTTGCAAAGCATATCTGCCCTAAAGGGTCCAACCGGCACCTCCAATTTGCGATGCTCAAGTCTTTCTTTAAAAAGGAGATCCCCCAAGTCCGCAAGGTTCTTTGCCTCGGAGAGCCAAGGGGTAAAATCGCGTGATTCATGTTCCCAAATATTTTTCAAACTAACTCTTTCGAGGTGGCCTATAACAGAATTCATTAAACCTCCAATGGATTGAATATCCAGAACCAAGAGGCACGTTTCCGAATCTCCACTTCCGCATGTCGCTTCACAGCCTCTTCTATACTCTTCCCCGCAATCTTATCAGACGTCTGAGGGAACTTATTGGGTAATAAACACGATCCCACTGCGTTGAAATGCCACAGTAGCATAGCAAGATATCGTCTCTTCGGTCTTGCAGATCACACATTTCAGTGGGCTTTCCCCACGCTGAAGCCTGGGTCCCAAAGGGCTGAATCAGGTTGATAACCAGTGATAACTCGATATTTTTCCGTCAACGGACCTTGGCAATAAATAGATGGACCGGACTGTCTTTAATAAAATCCACTATAAACCGACGTTTTCGTCGATTTCAGGAGATCCTCGGCCAGAATACGGCATTACTGGAACGTCAGGTCTCGAGGGGACCGATGCAGTTCCTTTATTATTACTGGACATATCCCTTTTAAATAAAAACCGTTATTCAATAATAATCAATCGGAACACCACAATCGTCATGCCGTTGATAATCTTCCTTATTTGTTTCCGTTCTTTTATCGACTTCTTTTCCGGGCTCCCCACCTACTCCCGGATCAGAATGGGTGCGGATGATTTTGAAATGGCCCCGCATCTGGAGGATTCTCTCCGGTATAAACAAAAATGGCCAGAAGAAAAAAAGCTAATCGGCCTGTACCGTTTTTTGAGGATGAGAGATCGCGGAACGCTCAAAGCCGAAGATCGCAAACAGAAGCAACAGACATGAAATGGAGGTCAAAAGATAAAGGTTGCCGAAAGAGAGCATCATCGCCTGAGCGTCAAGAGTCTGGTTCATCAGGGCGAAAGAAAGCGGGCCAGCCGCCTGCGGAGAGACTCCATGGGCAATGAAAGTCGAAGTCAGCATCTGGGAATGTTGTTCGAACAAGGGAGCCGCATTGGAAAGATGCTCGGACAGGTCGCTTCTATGCTGCTGTTCGAACCGCTCGAGCATCGTCGTCATGAAAGCGATTCCGACCGTTCCGCCAACCTGCCCCATCATGCTGACAAGAGCCGCTCCCGAGGAGACCTTCTCCCTCGACAGGGTCGACATCGCAAGGGTCATGATCGGCGGAAACAGGCACGCAAGACCGACACCCCTTTCGATCAGCGGCCAGAAAACCGCATCCGGCCCGATTTGGATGGAAAGATTCGAAAGACCGTGAAGGGAAAGAAGGAGAATCCCCATTCCCGAAAACATGATGGGCAAAAGGGGAGCCTTCCCCATCGCCCCCCCGACAAACATGGCGGTGAATGTAAAGGAAAGAATTCCCGGAAGGAGCACCAGACCCATCTTGTAAGGGTTCCAGCCCAGAAGGATCTGCCCCATCAGGGGAACGGTGAACAGTGTCCCGAAATAAACAATACCCAGGAAAAAAAGTCCGAAGCACCCAGCGGCCAGAGACCGGTTTTTCAAGACCCGGAGATCGATGAGAGGATGTTTCGCGACAAACTGCCGGACAACAAAAAGCGGAAGACTGATGACAGCGATCCAGAAGCTCGCCCGTATCAGCGGGGAGTCGAACCATGCAAACTCCTGTCCGTTTTCAAGAAAGATCTGAAGGGCGGGAATACCCATGGCAAGGAGGAGAATTCCCCAGACATCGGCCGTCTCTCCGTGATTGGTATATGGCGAGTTCCTGATCACCTTGTAGGACAAAGCCGTCAGGACGATGCCGATCGGCACATTGATGTAGAACATCCATGGCCAGCTCAGGTTGTAGGCAATATAGCCACCGATGACGGGACCGATGGCGGGACCGAGGCTGATCCCGATCGCAAACAGGGCATTGGCCAGGCCGACAAGCCTCGACGGGTACGCCTCGATCAGGAGCGCCTGGCTCGTCGCGAAAAAGGCCGCGCCGCTCACCCCCTGAAACATACGGAAGATCACAAGTTCCGGAAGTGATGTGGACTGGGCGCAGAAAAAGGAAAAAACGGCGAAAAAAAAGACCGAACCGGTGAAGTAGACCTTCCTGCCAATTTTATCTGCAAAAAAACGTGTCATCGGAATCATCAGGATATTTCCGATGGAGTACGCGGTAATGATCCATGCAACCTCGTCGACGGTTGCATCGAGCCCCCCCATCATCTTCGGAAGACCGACATTCACGACCGTCGAGTCAACCGTCTCGATCAGGGTTGCCCCGATTGCGCAAATGGTGACAAGGATCCTCTCCCGAATCGGATAACCCATGTCGCCTGAATGTCCGGATGAGGGCTGGGGAGACTCCGTCATCTCGCTCCCTGGTGGCCGAAAGGAGGATTATAGGATGGGTCGACATGGACAGTCGGAATAACCGACAGACCAGGAAGGAGAAGGTGCTCCGGGTCCGACCCCGGCAAAAGGGCGATCCGGACCGGAACTCTCTGGACGACCTTTGTAAAATTTCCGGTGGCATTTTCGGGAGGTAAAAGGGCCATAATGGCTCCGGTTGCCTGCTGGATGCTTTCGACCTTGCCTCTGAAGACCCTGCCAGGGTAGGCATCGACATGAATCGTAACAGGATCTCCCACTTTCATGTGGGTAATCCTGGTCTCCTTCATGTTGGCGATGATCCATGTGTGAAAGGGAATGATCGTCGCAAGAGACAACCCCGGAGAAACGTACATTCCAAGGCTTGCCGTCCTGTTGGTGAAGCGTCCCGAAATATCCGACCTCACCTTGAGGTAGCCCTTGTTCAGACGATCCGCAGACAGCGCCGCCTTCCTTTTGGCAACCAGGGCCCGGTCAACCGAGATCAGCTTCCTGGCTTTTGAAAGTTCATGGCGGGCAATCTTCACGGCGATCTCCAGATGCTCCAGATCTTCCTGCGACGAATACCCCCCTTTCGAGAGGGTCAAGGCCCTGTCCCTGTCGGAGATCGCTTTTGAAAGACTTTCCTGCGCAATCCGGATCTGGCTCTCATCGAGAGGAATCTTCCGCTCCTGGGAAACAAGGGCTGCCTTCTCAATCGCAAGACGGGCTTCGACATCTTTAGGATCAAGCTCAACAAGGGGATCTCCCGGATGAACCACCTGGTTGTCACGAACAAAGATTTTGGTGACGACGCCGGGGATGCGGGTCGTCACCATATGGGGCCTTGCGGTAACAAACGCATCGGTGGTTGAAACATTCCTCTCCCGGTCCCTGACCCACCAGAGTCCAAGAAGAACCAGGAGCAGCACGACCGCACCACCAGCTACAATCTTCAGAAAATGCTTGCTCAATCGATCCTCCTGTTGACACACTTCCCATGCCTGAAGGCAGGAATTTTACGGCGCTTTGGCTAAAAGATGACAGAGCCAAACGGACAAACACTGACAAAAAACACCTCAAAAACACTCAAGGAATCGCTTCATGTCCATCAGGGCTCAGGAGACCCTCCGCATATTTGTAGTCCACCCATCTCATGATGACGTCATAATGGGCCTGGACATAAACAGCAAGAGAGCGGCGCAGCTGGGTCTCCGCATCGACGACATCCACAGAACGGGCCGTACCGACCTTGAAGGCTCTTTCCATCAAGTCGTCATTCTCCTGGGCAAATCGCTTGGCAAGCTTTGCCTCGGAAAGCCGCGACTCGGCCTCACGGAGCAGAATCGCCGCAGATCGTAGCTGGGACCGGACCTGCTGCCTGGTCTCCTCGTACTGGTTTCTTGCGGCACTTTCACGGGCCCGGGCCCCATGGATCTGGTCCATGACAAGACCGCCCTGATAAATGGGGATGTTCAGCATTCCACCGATGGAAAAGCTCGAGAATGCACCGTTGGGAATCGCGGGACTCCCCAACGCCTGGGGCGGGATCTGAGCCAGAAAATAGGATCCGTTACCTGTCAGCGTGGGATAGTTCTGGCTCTTGGCTCCCAGAAGGGATTCATGGCTTGAAAGGACCGCATCATGCGACGCCAGAAGATCCGGGCGATTCTGATAGGCAAGATCGAGGTCATGATCGCTGACATGGCCAAAGGCATTCTCCCCCGGAAAATACTCCTGCACCTGAATATGGGCTCCCTTCGGAAGCCCGATAGCCTTTCTCAGGGTCACAAGAGCAACATCCCTGTCTCCTTCCGCCTGGATCTTCGACATGATCGCATTTTCAAGGTTGACCTTGGCCTGTGTCACGTCGATCTTGAGCCCCACCCCGGCGGAAAGCCGGGCTTCTGACTCTTCAAGATGCTTTTTGGCATCCTCCTCTCCTGCAATCGCAACCCTGAGCCCCTGCTCCTTGTCCAGTACATTCAGATAGGCAATATCCACATCATGGATCAGGTCAAGGGAGGCCTTCCGGAGATTTGCCTTTTCCTGGTCCATGGCTCTTCTTGCAAAAGAAACCTGGTGGCTTGTCCGCCCAAAGTCGTAGATCAACTGGTTCACCCCGACGGTGAAAAGCTGATAGTCAAGAAACTGGTATCCGGGAAAAAGGAAATATCCCAGGAAACTGTTTCCATAGTTGTTCTGGTAGCTTGCCTGCACCTGGGGAAGGTAGGAAGATTTCGCGCCCTTGAGCTCATAGGCCCTTGATTTGACGATGTTCTGTTCTGACTTGAGGTTGGGACGAAGCTTGAATGCCTCATCAAGCGCCTCTTTTAAAGTCATTGTTCCCGAATCCGCAGAAGCAGTGGTCACCGGCAACGAAAAAAAAGTTGATGCACAGAAAAGGAGAACCGCCGCAAGGTTTTTGCCGTACCCGCAAAAGAGACCCATTACATCATTGCCTTGCCTTTTTCCTGAAACAACAGGCTTCATTCCGCAAAACCCCCCATTGTTGACTTGTCTGTTGGTTTTCCTGCCAGTGACTCGTGAGTAAAACGTTTTATCATCAATATGATCGGGATGCCCATAAGGCCAAAGAAACCGGCGTACAGAAAGGTATTGTTATAGGCAGAAATACTCGCCTGGATATGGATCATCTGGGAGAGAAGACCATTCGCAACACCTGATCCGGACTCATTGATCAAAAGCCCATGATGCGCCTCAAGGTGAATCTGCGCAAGAGTTTTCTGCATGGGGTAGGCGCTCAGGATATCATGGGAGCGATACTGGTCCACAAACGAAGCGGTGCGGTGGTCGAGGATATTTCCCAGGATCGCAACGCCAACCGCCCCACCCAACTGGAGCGTGTTGCTCTGAAGCATTGAGGCAAGACCAATATGGCGGGGCTCGACCAGGTTCTGGGGAAGACTTGAAAGCAGGGCGTTGATCAGTCCCATCGAAAGGCCAAAGAGCAGCTGGGGAACCAGAAGCTGATAGAACGATGGGACATTCGTCAAAAATGTAAAAAACATCTGGGAAATACCCAGCAATGCAAAACCCAGCAAGAGAATCATCCTTTTTCCCCGGTCGGTGCTTTTTGAGGACAGGATCCCCATGACAGGCATAAAGATTCCCGCCATGAGAGATGTCGGCAAAAGGACCAGACCGGCGTCAATGGAGGGAAACCGATTGTAGCTCTGGACAAACAGGGGGAGCAGGAACATCCGGCCGAAAAGGCTGATCGCCCTTGTCAGGGAGAGGAGAATGACAAGGGAAAAGTCCCAGTTTTTGAATATGGAGAGATCCAGTATCGGGTGCTTGACCGAAAAAGCCGTATAGATATAGACCCAGAACGAAACACTCATGACTGTCCAGCATTCATAGACAAACCGGGAATCCCACCCCCATCGCTCCCCTTCGGTAATCCCCATCTGCAAAAAGGCAAGCGTCATTCCGAGGGAGATGAATCCGGCATAATCAAAAGGAAGGACCTTGGCCGGAGGATCATTTTTAAGGATCAGGAAGGTAACAAAAAACGACAGGACGCCCACCGGAATATTGACGAAAAAGATATCTCTCCAGTTGAAGTTGTCGATCAGGTAGCCCCCGAGGATCGGACCGATCGTAGGCGCCAGAACAATCACGATGCCAAAAAAACCAAAGGCCTTGGAACGGTCGGCCGGGGTGAACGCCTCGGTAATGATCGTAAAGCCGAGGGGCATCATGAGGCCGCCGCCGATCGCCTGGACGACCCTGAAAAAAATCATCGCATTGAGGTTGGGAGAAAGACCACAAAAAAACGATGAGAGCGTAAAAAGAAAAGTTGAAAACAGATAAAGCTTTTTGGCGCCGACAAGAGACCGCCCCCATGCCGATGCCAGTGTGATCACCGCAAAGCTCATGGCATAGGCCGAGATGACCCAGCGGACTTCATCGATGTCGGTGTCGAGACTTCCCACCATATTGGGAAGAGCAACATTGACAATGGTCGTGTCCAGAACCGGAAGGAAAAGCCCCAGCATCACAGCCGCAAGGGCCCACCACCGGTAATTGGGAGATTCGTCAAAAATCCCGCCGGCAACGTTCACCAGGGGCTCCCTTTCCTGATATGGATCCTGATTTCTGCAGACATCCCCGGCAAAAGCTTTTCAGACTTTGCATCATCCACCTGGATCCTGACGGGAATTCTCTGAACGACCTTCACAAATGTTCCCGATGCATTCTCCGGGGGAAGAAGGGATATTTCCGCGGCGGAGGTTGGAAGGATCCGCTCCACATGGCCATGAAACTTCCGCGAAGGATAGGTATCGATATCGATATCGACCGGCTGGCCAACCTTTACGTGGCCCATGCGGGTCTCCTTGACCTTCGCCAGAATCCAGAAAACCCCCGGATCAGAAACGGACAGAATCGGCTGTCCCGGAGAAACGACCTGACCGATCTGTCCGATTCTCTCGACAACCTGCCCATTGATGGGAGAGTGAACGGTGTAGTTCAACGGATGGGACTCCGAAATTGACAACGCCATCCGGTCGGTCATGACCAGTTTTCTGGTACGGTAAAGCTGGACGTCCAGATCTTTCAGCCGGGTCTTCAGAGCCTCCAGGTCCTGTTGGGTAATAAAACCGTTTTTGTGAAGCCTCACGCCCCGGACATAGTCGTCTTTTGCCTGCTTTTCGCGAATGGCCAGGGACTCCTCATCCTTGAGGCTCGCCTCAAGATTCCGGTAGTCCGATGCATTCGTCCTGTTCATCCCGGAAAGGGCATGAAAGCCGGTGATATCAATTCTCGCAAGCTCCATCCCCTTCCTGACCGGATCGCCGATATTCAGGGGCAGCGACATGATCCGGCCCTGGGTATTGGCCGAGATCAGGATAATATTTCCGTCGACCATTGCATCTTCTGCCGTTACGTAATAGTCGAGATACCTTGAGTAGAGAAAAACAACCAGGAACGTTCCAAGCACCCCAAGAATGGGGATGAGTTTTTTTGGAGAAAGCAGACCTTTCACAAAAGAACCCCCGGTACCATTGCTTTTGTCACTTGCCTCAGTCATGGACACCCTCCCCATCGTGATTTTCCTGGAATTTCTCCCGGACAGCGGGGGAAAGGGGATGGGCGATCTGTTTCATCGCAGTCCTTTCGTCAAATCCCCTGTAGGTCGGAGACGAGGGGTTGTGACAGGTAACGCAGGAGTCAGGATGGATCACAAGTCCTGCCTCTTTTGCTTTTTGCGGGTTGATCATGACGCTGTAGTGGGCATAGTCCTCCCCGGCACCGTGACAGGATTCACACTGGACGCCATCCTTCATCCGGAAGGTTGAAACAACCTCCGGCAAGGACGCATTTGGCGCCGTCACATGGCAGGAGAGACATCTCTGGCTGGTTTTTGGATCAGCAACGCCAAGGCGCTTACCGATATCGAGCGCCTCCCTTGAGGAAAGGTCCCTGTAAGAGCGCGCATGGGGACCCGATTTCCATGACTGGTACTGCTCTCCCAGAAGCGTTGAGGAATGGCAGATCTCACAGGACTGCACACCGACATACCGATGCATGAAAACGCTCTCTGTCGCTCCGGCATGGCCGGCATGAATGATCCCCAGACCGCCAAAAGCAACAATTCCCGAAAGGAGAATCATAAAACCTCGCCGGAACCACTTTTCATTCAACTTCATGATGACCCCTTAAATGATTGGCCTCTGATACAGGACCCAACCCTTTCATAAAATGATCGATCAGATTTGCGAGAAAAATTTTGTTATCGACCGTGCATATTTTTTTTCCGGAAAGGATCTCCTGAAAGAAGAAATTGGAAAAAAGAACCCCGAGAAAATACTGGGCAACATCCCGAACCTCCGGCCACCCGGCAAGCACAGAAACAATCCTGTTGAACCGGTTCAGGCTGAGTTCGTAGACCATTCTCGGATACAGCGGTTCGCGATCTTTTTCCAGAAGCCGGTATTCCGACACGACGATCCTGAAAACATCACGGTGCAGGACAAGAGACGCAATCGTCGCATCCCCCACCTGTTTCAGAAAAACCCCAAGATCCTTGCCGGTAATCTGACCTTGTTCCAGCTTTTCCTCCCATTCGGCATAGACTTTCTGGATGGGAGAAGACTCTTTGGAAAATTTCTCTTCGATGATTGCAAATAAAAGAGCTTCCTTGTCAGGAAAATAATGGTACAAAAGCCCCTCTGCCACCCCTGCCCGGGCCGCAATTTTTTTATTGGTCGTCCGATGGAAGCCTTCCTCAGCAAAACAGGACAACGCGGACTGAAGAATATTCCGGCACCTTGGTGATCGGCCGCTGTCAGCCGAAAAAGAGTTATCATCCATTTTTTGATCCATTTGTTGTTCTCGCCTGTGGTGAAACGGAGAAGTTGATTGATCAATCAATCAATTTTCGTATTTCATCACAGAACGGACTGATTGGTCAATCAGCACCTCATCAAGAAGAAGAGTCCCCGGACGCCAGGTCTTTGCAGGAATAAAAAAAGGGGGCCCGAACCAGGCCCCCTCCATGATTTTTGCACGACCGGAAAACCTATCCGGCGTTTTGCTTGAGCCAGAGATTTTTCATGGTCTTGATCACCCGATGAGCCTTGGGTGCCTGCACCACCTTCTTGACCCCGTTTAACGTCTGGTAGATGGTCTGCTGATAGTCAGCCTTCGACATGGACTCGAGAACATAGACATCATTGAAGTACTCGACCGGTGCTCCAGGGCTGGTCTGGATCCAGTATCTTCTCCACCAGAAACGATCCGGCTGGGCTCCGGTGATGATGCCGTTCGCAACCTGCAGCGTTCCGTCTTCGATGGCCTGCTGCGTATCCGCATCGTAAGATCCGGCACTTTGGGTCGCATCGACCGTCCTCGCCTTGATATAAAGATTGTGGACAGTGTTCTTGATTGTCGTTGCGATGCCTTTCTGGGCATTGGCAACGGCATCGGTCCGGCCACCTTCCATATCAAACTCGTGATCAGCTTCTCCGACAAAGTATTTCCGGTCCGGATGGGACTTCTGGTAGGACCTCATGTTGTCAATCCATTCCGGACGGGATCCCTTTGAATGAGCCACTTCATGCTCAATCCCGTATTGGTTGGGAGGCTGCTGGACGGAACTGCACGCCGCCAAGGCAATCAATGTTCCCCCAGCCAGAAAAGAAAGACCCAACGACAGCACATTTTTGCGATTCAGCATAAAAAAACCCCCTCCTTGGATTCAGAGAACCGTTGAGCCGGAAAGAAGCGCCCGGGATTGCAGACGACTGTTTTTTCCCCTATTCTTGATCTTGGGAACCAAACACCAAATGCCTGCATTCTATCATATTTTGGGAGTTTCACCACATGTCAAAAAAACAGACCCATCAGGATAGTCCCCTTTACTCTCCCGCCTACGGGGCAATTGCCATTTCGGAGGCCAGTCTTGAGCCCTGGCCCAATCCGGCGCCGGAAGAGGTTTACGAAGCAAACATTTCCTACCCGGAATTCACGTGCCTATGCCCTCGATCCGGCTATCCCGACTTCGCAACGATCTCCATCCGCTACAGACCGAAAAAAACGATTGTCGAGCTGAAAAGCCTGAAACTCTACCTGAACAGCTTCAGGGACAGGCCCATTTCCCATGAAGCGGTCACAGCCCTTATTTACCGCGACTTGATGACCCTCCTGGAACCAGAGTTCCTTGAGGTCACCGGCGACTTCAATGTCAGGGGAAACGTCAAGACAGTGATCACGCTCCACTCCGGAATGGAACGGAAGCGCAAAAAAAGCAGCAGTTCCCGGTCCGGAAAACAAAAACAGCCGTCCTGAGAGACAACTACTCCCTGAAGAAGTTTGTCGGGAAGGAAGGGTTGAGCCGGCAGCGATCATAGGTGATGCGCTCCATGAAACGCCCCCGGGCATCCATTGTCGAAATTGAAACGGGAAGACCTGTCCTGGTATCAAAGCTGACCCACATTCTTCCAAAAATCGGACGGGCGACACCAAAAACGGGAGCCACATTGACAACCCTGACCGCGTGGCCCATAACAACGCCCCGGTCCAGGTAGACACAGCCCCCCAGAAGACATGAAGGTGCCAGAACCCGCGCATAAAAACTTCCATAGTCGGCATGGTTGATCGTATGGCCAAAACGGGAGGTGATCAGGGACGATCCGGGGCTCAGGGACAAGATCATGGGAAGAAACGAAAAAGGCTTGACCCTGACCTGATCCTGATCCTTGCGGTAGATCAGCCAGGCCCCCTTTCTCGGACGAATCAGGTCGATACGAATGTCTCCCGCTTTTCGGACAGAAAGGATCATCTTTTCGTCGGCTCGCAGAGGGTCTCCATCGTGTCCTTCGTGGTAAAAGGTCCTCACAAGGCAACGATACGAAGAAAGAGCCAGGACGGACTTGTGCTCCGAGGAGACGATAAGTCGTCCGGCGGGCTCGCTGTACCGCCATGCACCGGGCGCCAGGGACGATCCGGAGGGAAGGAACTGACTGGCCAGATCGGCGGAGGATGCCGAAGGGGGAGAAAAGAAGAGCAGGAGGACGACTGTCAGGAGAGACATTCTCCCGAAACAGTTTAACCTTTTCCTGATGATCCTGTTCCTCATGGTTTTTGTTGTCATGTTCCCGGGGAAAAGAAGGTTCCCGGACGCAAATAGACCTGGTAGAGAACCAGACCCAGACCAAGGATTCCCAGCATTCCATGACACAGCGTAAAAAGGCGGATCATGGCCAGGCCCCGGAATCCCCTGACAAGAAGAGCAAGACCGAAGAAAACGGAACCCAGAAGGCTCAGGATCCCCCAGTCCATATATTTAAGGGGTCCCAAAATAAAGTGGCGGGCCACGATCATCAAAAAACCGATCATGGCAAGTGTCGGATGGATAAAACCCAGGGGCTTCGGAAATGATGTCTTCATAACCTCGGCCGTTACCAGAACAACACCAAAAAGAGAACCGAGCGTCAAAAAAAAGGCTCCAACCAGAAGAAGTCCGTGATCCATCTTTATCTCCCAAAAGACCGGCAGGCCAGTCTACCCTTCTTTCAGATCATGCGCCAGCAAAATAGCCTCGGCGATTTCTTTCATTGACTTACGGATATTCATGCTTTTTTTCTGAAGCAACCTGTAGGCTTCATCTTCGGTAATATGGTTTGCCTTCATCAGGATGCTCTTGGCCCGGTCAATTTTCTTTCTCGATTCAAGCGCCTCTTCCATTTCGATGTTTTTCTGGAGAAGACTCGTGTTTTCCCAGGCAATGGCCGCCTGGTTTGCAACCGTCTGAAGGACCGTAATTTCATCTTCGGAAAAACGGTGAACCTTGCTCGTATAGACGTTAATCACCCCGATTGGCCGATTCTTGATCATCATCGGAACAGAAAGGAGCGAGACAAGATTTTCCTTTTTGGCAAGATCCTTGAATGAATAGCGAGGATCTGCCTGAACATTCTCCACCCAGATCGGGCGTCCATCCCGAAAAACCAGTCCGGAGATGCTTTCGCCTATTTTTATGGGCGGCTTGTTCCGGTACTCCTGGGACAATGTCTGTGTCGCCCGGATGACAAGTCCCTCCTCTGCATCGTAGATCATAAGCGAGCAGAGGGTGGAGCTGGTCATCTCGGCTGTGACCGTTACGATCAGGTGAAGGATTTCTTCCAGGTAGCGACTGGAGGTGATCGACTCGCTGACCTGGGAGAGTGCCTCGATCTGCCGGGCCTTCTTCCTTGCCTCCTCGAAAAGAAGGACATGGTCGATCACAAGCGAGAGCTCAAGGGCAAGAATGACCAGAAGCTCAACCTCTCGCTCCGAGGGCTCGTACGTTTCCTTGAACTGGAAGTTCATCACTCCGAGGAGGCGATCTTTTGCCACAAGGGGAATCGATATGAACGCTTCGCAAAACTCGTCGCTCAGGGAAGGAAAGGTCTTGAACCTGGGATCAAGCCAGGCTTTTTTCGAAATGATCACGGGAGATCGCTCGCGGGCCACCCAACCAGTCAAGCCCTCACCCAGCCGCAGGGAGAAGTGGCTCAAAAATCCGGGAAGAGTCAGGGAGGAAGCCTTCAGGACAAGGTGTGTCTTTTCTTCGTCAAGAAGGTAAATCAGCGCCACATCGAAGTTGAGGATTTCCCGGGAGAGCCTGATCGCAAGATCAAGCCTCTCCTCAAGGGGAGATTCGCTGTGCGTAATCCGCAGGAGCCCCCTCAGGAGACGAAGCTCCTTTTTCAGATCTTCCTGCCCACGGTCATCCCTGATGTTTTCAAGATGGCCCAGAGGATGGGAGGAGTTCAAATCGTCACCATCATGGCCTGTCCCGACTGTTCCCGTTTTCTTCAACAGAGCCCCTTCATCAAAAAGCGTTTGGCCTAAAGGTCCAGAAGAGCCTTACGAACGGTCTCCTGATCGTAGTCACGAGTCATAATGACCTTCCCCCATGATACAGGAAGAATCAATGTCGCTTTTCCACCCCGGGTTTTCTTGTCGGATCCCCAGAACCGCAGGAGATCATCGATCGAAACATTTCGGGGCCATTGATAAGGAAGTCCTGACGCCTTCAGAAGAGCAAGAAGCCTTTCCGAGACACCGCTCGACAACCCCAGTCGCTCAGAAACACGGGAAGCGGCAAGCATTCCAAGCCCCACGGCCTCACCGTGCAGGATCTCCCCAAAGCCAAGGGCTCCTTCCAGCGCGTGACCGAAGGTATGACCGAAGTTCAGGGTCATGCGAAGACCGCCTTCATGTTCGTCTTCCGATACGATCCTTGCCTTTTCCGAAACCGACTCCGATATGGCCAGAGACCAGAGTTCCCGGCGAAATGGCTCGCCACCAAGAGCTTCGATGCCGGAATCCAGAAGATCTGACAGTGCGGCGTTTCCGATCATCGCATATTTGATGACCTCCCCAAGACCGGCTCTTCGTTCCCTCAATGGCAGCGTGACCAAAAGATCAGGATCAATCCAGACAGCCCTGGGTGGGTAAAAGGATCCGAGAAGATTTTTCCCCATGGGATGGTCCACGCCTGTTTTGCCCCCAATGGAAGAATCCACCTGGGCAACAACGGTCGATGGAATATGGACAAGCGGAACGCCACGCAAAAGAAGCGAGGCAGCAAAACCGCCCATGTCACCGGTTACCCCCCCTCCCAGAACCAGAAGGGGTTCGCCTCTTTCCCATCTGAGAGAAAGCAGTCCATCAAGAAGGGCCGTGACCGAGGACAAAACCTTGTGCGCCTCTCCATCAGGCAAAAGCAAGGTCTCCGGACGATACCCGGAGGAGGAAAGACTACGGACGATCCTTTCTCCATGGAGCTCATGGACGACCGGGTTGGTGACGAGAGCAAGACGTCCGGACCACCCCATCCCGGCCAAAAGTGACGGAAGATCCTCAGAAAGACCGGATTCGATCAAAACAGGATAATCTCCCAGACGGGAACGAACCAGACAACTTGTCAAACACCACCTGCCCTGGTCAGAAAGTCCTCCCCCAGAAGACGGGATATCTGGACCACAACCTGGGAAACACTCAGCCCCCCGGTTTCAACAATATAATCCGCAATTTCCCGATAAAAAGGATCACGGTCCCGGAGAGTCAGCCTGATCTCCTCGGACAGTTGCAGCTGGGGATTCAGCCTCGGACGTGAATTCCCCCAGTGGGACAGCCGGCTCTCAAGAACTTCAACCGAGACGGAAAGATAGAGAACGCATCCCATTCTGGAGATCAGTTCCCTGTTGGCGGAAGACAGGACAATACCGCCACCGGTTGACACCACCCCGGACTTCATCCCGAAAAGCTTCTGGAGAACCAAAGACTCAAGAGTCCGGAATGAGCCCTCGCCTTCTCTTGCCCAGAAAGAAGCAATAGGCTCACGAATCACCTCTTCGACCATCCTGTCCGTATCGTAAAACGGAAGATCGCGGACCCTGGCAAGAGAATGGCCTATGGTCGTCTTTCCACTCCCTCGTGGACCCACGAGCAAAATATGGCTGGATGGCTTTTCAGCATGAAGGGCAGGATCCATCAAACAGTGTTCCCGGGGTAATACAGTCTGTCAAGTCGCCCGGAAGCCTCCATGTGGGATTTCAACTCTCCGATCGAGTCGCCTGAATACTTTTCGGATACGGCCTGGGCCAGAATCAGACAAACCATCGCCTCACCG
>JAKBTA010000082.1 GCA_021844645.1 Nitrospirota bacterium | reverse complement strand
TTTCTCAAATGGCTCGACCCGGAGAATTTCGATTCTTTCGGGCAACAAAAAAACCGGCTTAACCTTCGAAGGAATTCCCCGGAAAGGGATTCCAATATCGACCGGATTGACCGTCAAGAGGAGAAGGTATGACCGATCTGAATCATTTTGCACCATCCAGCAGGACCACTTTTAAACGGAAGCCTCAGAGAGGAACCTACGACCGGGATGCCATTTACGCAATTCTGGATGAAGCGTTCCTGTGCCATGTGGGATTTGTGAGGGAAAAAGCGCCATTTGTGATTCCGATGGCTTATGCCCGGATCGGAGATATGCTGTATCTGCATGGTTCCCATGCCAGCCGGCTTGCCGATGAGGCGCGGACCTGTCAGGAGATCTGCGTCACGGTGACGCTTCTTGACGGACTGGTTCTGGCTCGCTCGGCTCTCCATCATTCCATGAACTACCGTTCTGTGATGATTGTGGGCCCCTGCTCTCTTGTTAAGGAGAATGAGGAAAAGCTCCTTGCCATGGGGGCTCTTGTGGAGCATATTCTGCCGGGACGAACGGCCGACTGTCGACCACCGGATGACTCTGAGATTCGTCGGACGGCCATTATTTCCCTCCCCATTCATGAAGCTTCGGCGAAGATCCGGTCCGGCCCCCCTGAAGATGCCGAGGAAGACTTGGCACTTCCCTTTTGGGCGGGAGTGGTGCCGCTTGCCTTCGTTCCGGGAATGCCTGTTCCAGATAACCCAGATGGCAATATGCCTGAACGGTCTGCTCTGTATATCCGGAAACTGAAGGAGCGTTCAAAAGTTCTCTGAAAAGAAGCGGGTCTTGTTATGACCAGAAAGGGATTCCAATGATCATTCATGATGAAGCAAGAGCACCCTTTCCTCTCTTTACGAAGGAAACAGCTCTCCAGAAGGTCCGAATGGCGGAAGATGGATGGAACGCAAGAATTCCTGAGAAGGTGGCCCTTGCTTATACGCTCGATAGCCAATGGAGAAATCGCGCCGAGTTTCTGGTTGGGCGAGAAGAGATCATCAGGTTCTTGACCCGAAAGTGGAATAGAGAGCTTGAATATCGCTTGATCAAGGAACTTTGGACTTTTGAAGGATCGCGTATCGCAGTACGATTTGCCTACGAATGGCACAACGATTCGGGATGCTGGTTTCGTTCCTACGGAAACGAGAACTGGGAGTTCGCCCCGAACGGCCTGATGTCTCGGCGACTGGCATCCATCAATGATCTTCCCATCCGGGAAGAGGACCGAAAATTCCACTGGCCTCAAGGCCGACGCCCGGATGATCATCCGGGACTCAGCGATCTTGGACTTTAAATCGTAAACACCTGAGGGACAATGATGGAAGGCAATTCGTTTTTTCGCTCTTTCCGACCAGAAGAAGCCGAGGAGGTCGAGAAAGGGGTTCGGGTCCAATCCCAGTTCCTGGGAAGCCATCAGGTGAGACGGATGGTCTTTGATCCCGGAGCCCTGATTCCCAACCATCGCCATCCGGAAGATGTTGTGACCCTGATCCTTGAAGGCAAAATGGAGATGACGGTCGGAGATGAAACCCGATCGATCAGTGCAGGAGAAATATTCCTCGTTCCCGCGAATACCGACCATAAAGGGCGCGTTCTCGATGACCGGGTTGTCGCTGTTTCGTGGTCTGCGATGGGGTGAAGACCCGCTGATCGCTATGCGAGGTTCCTTTGTCCTATGTCAGGAGGACATCGTGGAAAGACCTGGAAAAATGGATATTGGATTCGTGATATACCTGGCTTCAACGCACTGAATCTCGTGGGACCCCATGAGGTCCTTTCCCCCGTCTCGATGCCAGGTGTTATCTTGTCTCCGAAAAGGCTGGAAAGGTTCTTTCCGAGAAGGGGATTGCCGTCGAAGCGGATGTCGGGTTTCTTGACTGCCCTTCTATTGATACTTTTGTCGTGACGGGCGGCCTCGGGCAAATGGATATGATGAGCCATCCCGGATTGATGACTTTCTTGAGGAATCAGGCATCGCATTCCCGATTTGTGGCAGCAGTGTGTACCGGAGCCCTCCTTTTGGCCGCTGCCGGGCTTCTGCAGGGACGCTATGCCACGACCCATTGGCTGGCCAGGGAGGAACTTGTGAAGTACGGCGCCATTCCTAATCCGGAACGGGTTGTCTGGGATGGAAAATTCGTCACTGGAGCGGTGTATCGGCAGGGATCGATCTGGCACTGGACTTGGCCGGGAAAATTGCAGGACCGGAGGCTGCCCAGCTTATTCAGCTTGCCATCGAATACGATCCTGCCCCTCCATATTGAGTCCGGGAGTTCAGAAAAAGCCCCGTCTTTTCTTGTCGAACGGCTGAAAAGGACGAGCCGGTTTTACATGGGGACTTGAGTTTTGGGGTACCCGAGTTAATGGATCCCGGAATTTGCTGTCTTTAAACCTGATGATCGGAGATCGGCAATGATCGAGAAGGATTTTGCGGAGGAGTTCGCAAGGGACTGGTTTGAGTCATGGAACAGCCACGATCTGGATCGCATTCTTTCCCATTATTCGGATCAGTTCGAAATGTCTTCCCCTAAAATTATCCAGATTGCAGGGGAGCCATCCGGAACACTCAAGGGCAAGAAGGCGGTCGGAAGTTATTGGGCAAGGGCTCTTGAGCTTGTCCCTGACCTCAGGTTCGAACTTGTTACAACATTGATCGGTGTTGAGAGCATCACCCTTTACTACAAGAGTGCAGGAGGCCATCTGGCTGCGGAGGTTTTTTATTTCGGTCCCGATCATAAGGTATCAAAAGCCTACGCTCATTATTCTGTGGAATGATTTCCTATTGCCGTTGCTTTTTATCGCTGGGGTTGGATGATCATCCGGGAATAAGGAATCCGGCTTTGTTGGTTCTTGGCAACTTCTTTCTCCTCATTTTTAAAATCTTCTGGCCTCCATTGGTGTGAGTTTTGTTTACAATTTGGCAGGGAATCCTTGGGAAGGGACTATCTATTGTCGCTCGAACAGCATATCAGACGATTGGAGGAAGAGTTGCTATGCCCGGAAGTTCGCTCTTCCCTGGAAAGAATGGAGGCGTTGCTGGCAGAAGGTTTTCTGGAAATCGGACTCTCAGGGAGGATATATGACAAGAAACAAGTCCTTTAGGCATTGCTTTCAGAACCTGAAGTCCATTATGAGGTGATGGACTTCACGATGCGGCCACTGGCTGGAGAGGTTCTATTGGTCACATACCGGACCATTCGGCAGGAAGCTCCAGAGGACCCCCAGGTTCACTCTCTTCGCAGCTCAATCTGGAAACGGATCGATGATCGATGGCAAATGGTTTTTCATCAGGGAACCTTCGCAAAAGGGCCCACTGAAGGTTTGATGGGGCGACCGGGAGGCTTCCTTCAGGAATAACGGGGGAACTCGCTCGAAACCCGCAGGGGATCAGGGGGCCCGATGCTTCAGTCCATCGGAGAGCACATCTGGATAGAGGAATATCCGTTTGAGTTTATCGGAGTCCTTGGCCGGCGTATGACTGTGATCCGTCTGACGGATGGAAACCTGTTCCTTCATTCTCCCGGAGAGATGACAGACGATCGGAAACAGTGTCTCGAATCTTTGGGAAGTGTCGGCTATATAATGGCTCCGGCAAGATTTCACGATTTATTTCTCGACGGGGCGATCAGGGCCTTCCCCTCGTCGGAGCTTCATGCGATCCGGCCGATTTTTTCCCGATTTTCATCACGCGCCAAAACCTTCATCCTTTCGGAGCAAATGGTTCCCCCTTGGGGGGCAGAAATCGAGCATCACGATTTTCGGGCCGGTCCATTCCACAGCGAGACGGTGTTCTTTCACCGGGAGAGCCAGTCGCTTCTTCTTGCCGACCTCTGTTTCTGTCTGTCCGATCGGACCCTGATGACACAGCTTGTGGGTCGGGCTCTTGGCGTCTCCAACCGTTTTGCTCCTACCCGGGATATCCGCTTCTGGACGATGGGTTGCCGCCAGGAACTTCGCGCCTCGATAAAAAGGTTCTCAAATGGCCGTTCACGAGGATCATTCCGGCGCACGGGGAGATTGTTCCTGAGAACGGACGCCAGGTTTTTCGCGAAGCTTTTCGATGGGCATGAGAAGAAATAGAGGAAAGGATGGTCCGGCCAAAAATCTGAAGGAGGGAAAAATTGGTGAGTTTGAACAGCCAAAACGTGAACGACAACATGACAATCCAAATGATTCCAGTCGAAGATCTTTTTTCGATCATCCCCTTGCTGCGTGTGCTGAATAGCACGATTCCGGAGGTTCTTCTTAGGGAGCGTCTCGGCGAAATGGTGGGGCAAGGGTATCAATGTGCCGGTTTATATGACGGTGGGCGATTGATCGGGATCTGCGGATTGTGGATATTGACGAAATACTATGTGGGCAAACACGTCGAACCGGACAACGTGGTCATTCTGGAGGAGTATCGCGGCCGAGGGCTTGGAAAGAGGCTTATGGAATGGGTGCACGAATTTGCTAAATCGCAGGGCGCAATCGCAAGCGAACTGAATTGCTACCTCCCAAATGAAAGAGGAAACGCTTTTTGGGAAAAGGAAGGCTACCGAAAAATTGCCTGGCACTACCAACGTCCGATCGAAAGTGAGAATGCCATCGTGGAGGCGGAATGAAAAGTCCAGTGGTTCAGCTTGAAAGGACAGGATGTGGAATTGCGGCCGTTGCCGCACTCGGCGGCCGCTCCTACCCGGAAATGAAATCGATCGCCAATGCGCTTGGCATCTTTGCTGATGACAAATCGTTGTGGTCAGATACATCGCATATTCGTAGACTGCTCGATCACGTCGGACTGATCGCGGACCCCGGAGAAGTTCCTTTTCGATCCTGGGAATCCCTACCCGATCTCGCGCTTTTAGCAATCAAATGGCATCAGGGCAAGGACCGTTCCTTCTGGCATTGGGTCGTCTTCGTTCGGGGAAATGGGCAACCCTTTGTGCTTGATTCAAAAGAAGGACTTCGGAACAATATCAGGACGGACTTCGGCCGCATGCGGCCCCGGTGGTCCATCCGTGTTACAGAGGATCGCAAGGTGTCTGGGAAAAATACTTCTTTCACGTAAGGAACCGGAAATGATCAAAGTCAGCATCTTCTATCCCCATAAGGAAGGCGGCCAGTTCGATATGCAATACTATCTTGAAACGCACATGCCGATGTCCATCTAACGGTTTCCAAGTTAAAACGCCTTTCTGGAAAGGGAGCAGCAATTGTTCCTCCCCGAAAATCTAAGAGGATAGACATTCATAAAGGGAAGAGAGCGTCATGATACATGAAGTCGCAATTTTGAATATACGACCCGGAACAAGTATTGCCTTTGAGAATGCTTTTGTTCAGGCTCAAGCCATTATTTCGTCAATGCCAGGCTATGTTTCTCATCAATTGCAACGTTGTCTGGAGACCCCAGACAGGTATCTGTTGCTGGTCGA
>JAKBTA010000017.1 GCA_021844645.1 Nitrospirota bacterium | reverse complement strand
CAGGCTTGCATGGGAGTTGATTCTGTTCAACGCCCGGAATGTGACTGAATGGGCAAAAATTTGGAAAAAAGTGGCGGGAGCCATCAGAAATTCTTCAGAGAAAGCTCTTCACGAACTTTCGATTCATTCAGTAACGCAGCGATGACCCTGGCGCTCACCTCACCTGTTTGCCCAGCACAGGCACCACAATCCAGGCCTGTTGCATAAGGATTATTGAACGTGCTGCTTCCATGGCCGACCAGAAGCACCAGTCTGGCGAAATTACTGGTCATAGACATCGCCCGCAGAATGATTTCTGCCAATCCCCCCCGATCTGTCATCGGGATGCCGACCGTGGGTGATTCCGCTGCCTTCTGCCTGGTTTTCGTAATATCCTGTCCGTGGGAAACCGACTCCAACGTTGGAACAAGACGCCCCTTGACCGAGGAGTGAACTCCTTTGGTTGATGGATGGGGTACTGGCCTGCTCCATCCGAAGCTATCCCCCAGCAGTTTTGCCCCATAAAGCAATCCGGTCGATTCCACAAAAGAAAAACAGGAGGATGGGGAACTCTTGAAACTCTTCCAGGTATTCGCTCCATGCAAATTTTCCCGACGTTGGCGGATCGCCTTTTTGACATCATGGTCGCTGCCCCCGCGAATTCGCTCGTGGCCCTGCCAACCTGGCGTCAAAAGGACCGGAAGATGGATCCTCGGTTCTGATGCCCCCAATGGAACAAACTCCATGAATGCCCCGAAAAATCCGGCGAACCCAATCGTTTGAGCCGTCGGAGCAACTGTTTCCAGTGCTCTACGGTAAATCTCCGAACGCACATCGATACAGAATGCGGCCTGTACGGACGGCCGGACAGATGAAGAACTCTTTGTCCCTGACTGTCGACTCGGATGGGAAAGCTCCGCAATCACACTTTTCTGATAGCTCAGCTCAAAGGCTGTTTGCAGGGCAAAATCCAATTGCGTAGGGGGCATGATCCCTTTCTCTGAAGAATTTCTGATGGCTCCCGCCACTTTTTTCCAAATTTTTGCCCATTCAGTCACATTCCGGGCGTTGAACAGAATCAACTCCCATGCAAGCCTGATGGCAAGAAGATCTATGATGGAGCTCTCCCCTCCGCCAACCAGTTCTTTTTCCCACTGGAGGTAGCGTGTCCAGGAAGCCCAACCTCCCACCGACATCAAATTGGCAAGGAGATAGTGTTCGATCATATCCGCAGGAATGGCGAGCTTCTTGACGACAAGAGCAATCGTCTCCTCCGCATTTATCGGAAGCCTGGAAACAAAGCTCCCGACATCGCGAAGTCCCATCATCCTGGGAGCCAGATCGATTTTGGCATACTGATACCATGCCCCGAAAAGCCCTTCCTTCCCGGATGGCTCTTTCCAGATGGCTTGCCCCTGGTCAAAGTAGGCCGCACAAAATTGGCTGATCTGTTCCACAATAAAGACGCTCCATTCGGTCTTCTCACTCTGTCCCAAAACATCCGAAACCAGCGGAATCGGCTCAGGAAGAATGGGTCTGTCTCCGGACAGGCTTTTCTGCACTTCGGAAAACGTCATATCCAAACCATGTTCTTTAAGAGACTTCTCCAGATCGGCCTTGGCGATCCGCCCTGAAGAGATTTGCTCAGCATAGTAACGGCGGGACATGAGAAGGGAGGATCCGGCAACCCTGCCCAGCGTTTCATTGGCCTTCTCAAAATCCTGATCCCTCAGGCCAAAATAAGGGCTTACGGCCACAAAAGCATCGAGCGGCCAGAGCGGAGCGATCCGATGGCAAACCGAATCGATGATGGGTTTCAGTGAAACAGATAGATGATTCGCTTTTTCTTCCCGGTCTTGGGTTATTGAGAGACTCATGGTCAGACTCCTTTGGCTTGGGTCAATGAAGTGGAGCGTATTCCCCAGATACGGCTTACCAGTCTTGAAAAGGGGATATCGACATACAATCCGTTATAAAGATAGACATAAACTCTGCGAGAGAATGGATTGCCCAAAAATTTCGGCAAGCTCTGCTGAATCACCAGGATGGAAAGGAACACCACCATCACCAGGGCAATGAGGGCAAACTGCGCGGGACCGTTGATCAAGCGCACTGCCGGCAAACTCGATGCCAACATGTAATGAAATGCGGCATGCAGACTGAAATAAGAGGTACAAACCAGCGCCCCCATAAAGGCTGCACGTGCGATAAAGGCTGCACCCATTCCCGCCTTGAAAGACTGGAGGATCAACTGGGTCATGGCGACTCCAAGGATTGATCCCAATGCAAGAAGTGCAGGCTGGTGCTCTGTCGTCACACCAAATAAAGACCCGATACCAATGGTGACCAGAACCGAGAAGGCTGCCACGACAATCCACTGGCCCACTGTCGGCGTGTCCTGGGCAGGACGGACTGCCGGCGCACGAAAGAGATCGACGCCACTGCCGGATGAAAGAAAGGCATGCGCCTTGTATAACGAATGTCCGACCAGATGCAGCATGGCCAGGCTGTAAAGACCAAGACCGCATTCCAGCAACATGAAACCCATCTGGGCGGTTGTCGTCCAGGCCAGATAGACCTTGAGACTGGTTTGGGTCATCATGACCAGTCCGGCAGCGGCAATCGTTAAGAGTCCAATAATCGCCAATACATCAGAGGCGATTATCGACTGGGACATAATCGGACTCATGCGCACCACCAGAAAAGCACCGGCATTGACAATTCCCGCATGCAACAAAGCCGACACCGGAGTTGGAGCTTCCATGACCTGAATCAGCCAGCCTTGCAATGGGAACTGGGCCGTTTTGAGCGCCGCTGTCAACACTATGAATCCGCTTGCCCATTGAAGGGCGACCGGCATCGGCCCGACTCCTGCCGACATGAGATGAAAAACGGTCTCAAACTGCATGCTGTGGAGAGTCGATCCGATCAATAAAACAGCTATGAAAAGACTTGTTTCGGCAACACGGCTGACAATCCATTTTTTTCGGGCCGCAAGGACTGCTCCCGAACGTTCCGGATAAAACACCAGAAGGTGATGCAGGCAAAGGCTGGTGGAAATCCATGCAAGTGTGAACATCAGCATGTTCCCGGAGACAATCATCGTCAGGATGGATGCGAGCGTCAGATTGAGCCAAGTGTAGAATCGCCCCTGATTTTGCTCCCCCTGAAGGTAGTTGCTCGAAAAGCGGGCAACGACAAACCCTACGAATGAAACCAGGGAAAGCATCATCACCGTGACAGGATTGATCAGGATACTCAGTGCAAAATGTCCTGAGTTTCTAGGCAATGGATAAGAAAAAGCGGTGATCGTCTGGACTTTTCCGCCAATGGCATACAACAAAGAGGCGAGAACCGCGCATATAAACACAAGACCCGAGCTTGCAGTGCTTAACCCCGCAATCACCCGGGCCTGTCTCGGGGAAAGAAGACTCCCGAAAAGCCCCATCGCCAAAACGAGCAACGGAACACAAATGATGAGAATAGAAAGAACAAGATTCAGATTGGTTGCCATGACACACTCCTCTTCATGTGATTGAGTCGAAAACATTTAAGATCCGGCCGACAAGATTTCCTGAGATGATCTTGATCCTTGCCTCTTCCGGCATTTGCCGAACACAGCATCAAATCCTTGGCCCACCTGATCCCTCTGATCGTCACCCAACCAGGAAAATCATTTGTTCCACGGGTTACCTTCTGGCCCACAATTCAGGGCACCTCCTTGGAGAATTTCCATTGGCGCCGTCGAACTGTCTGCCGATTCAGACAAAAAAAGCCGGCTCAATGATGAATTGAGCCGGCTTACACCCCGACCGATCCTGCATGACAGGACTTTCGGGGTATCTTCCGTCGAATAGAAATTGACATTACCATCTGGAACAAAACCCAACCCGCGGCAGACTGGAAGAAAAAGGCTGATATCCAGACACTACTTCAGGGCTGGTGATGCGCTTTTACCTCGCCTAACAAACTAGAACAACAAGCCGCAGGAAAAGACCCCCGGGACAGCTCCTGAGCTGAAGAAAACGCTTATGATATACCCGGATGATGACCGAGAATCACCTACCCCCCAACACCAACAAATGGAAACTCATGCAGGGCGATCTTTAAGTGCCCCTTATTTTTTCAGTGTTTCCGTCTTCTTCGGTGACTTGGCGAATTGCTCCTCGAGATTTTTGTTCAAGGAAAAAATAATCATGCGCTCACCCGTTTTGGTGCTAATATCGGTGTGCAGGGTCATGACTTTAAGACCCGTAATTTTTTCCACCGCATCAGCAAGCATCTCTCTGCCCTGTTCCAGAAGATTGGATCGCACCTTTTTGATGAGGTTCATTCCTTCTGGGTTTTTCGCCAGTTGTTGCTCTGCCGGAGTCAGCACACCTTTTAACCGGACCAGAACCATATCCTCAATAATGAAAGACTTTGTCTCCTCCGGCCCCCGTCCCTTATAATCCTTTTCAAACTGGATCAAAGCATTGCTGATCTCGGCTTCGACCTGGCCTTTTGTTTTCTTCATTGAACTCCTTTTGTCACAGCCGACCAGTGCCAAACTGTCGATTCTATATTCCGGGCAAAAAAGTCGAAGCCATTGCGGGCTCATCAAATTCCAGCTCTAGAATACAGCAAACCGGGGGCCAGAGAAAACGGTGGCTCAATCCAATACACTCCGTACCTGAATCCACTTGCTTCAAAAACCCGTACGATCTTTTAAATCAAGGGATACCCCTTATTGCTGAATCATTTTTGGATCTTTCGCACGGAAGGAGATTTCCAGATTTTTGTTTAAAGTAAAAACAATCATTCTCTCACCAGTCTTGGTGCTGATATCGGTATGAAGCGTGATAACTTTGAACCCTGTAATTTTTTCGATCACATTTGTCAGAAGATCCCGACCCTGCTCCAGAAGATTTGAACGAACCATCTTTATAAGATTCATTCCCTCAGGGTTTTTGGCCAGCTGCTGCTCTGCAGGAGTTAAAACTCCTTTCAGGCGAATCAGGATCATGTCTTCAATGATGAAAGTCTTCGTCTCTTGGGGCCCCCTACCCATATAATCCTTTTCGAACTGGATCAAGGCATTGCCAATTTCGGCTTCCAACTGGCCTTTTGTCTTTTTCATTGGACTCCCTAATTCTGACCGGCGTCTGAGCAATACCCCATAAAACCTTCCCCAAGAGCTTGGCAAAGCCTTTGCCATCCTTCCACACCGTCTTTCTGTTTCTCTTTCTGAACGGTGAAGCTATCGGCATATGACAAATAAAAAAAGCCGACCCAATTATGAACATTGAGTCGGCTTATAGCTGGACCAATCCCCTCAGGGATTCTTCCGGCTATCTTCCATTTGTGCTGTTGGTATTTTATGCACCAAACAGTGGCTCCAAGTCAAGTGCCCTTTTCCGTCAAACCGGTGGGAACGGGGGACGCAAACACACGAGTCTCGGATGACTATTCCGACACAAAGGATATATTTTCATGAGATCCGTCACAAAATGGAGCAACTCTGGAGCCACCACATCTGCACAATTGATGGACCATCGTTGCCGTTTTGGTATGATGGCCGTTCGCATCCTCGATATCGACCTCACCATGAACCAAAATGGGTCCATTTTTGCTGCAGGACAACCACGAGTCCATTTTCATTGACCTCTCGAAGGAAAAACATATTGTTTCAACGGGCGTCCAATCCGTAATCCTCTGGCAGAAGTCTGTTCTGTCTTTTCAAGTCCATCAAGAGATCCACACATTTTCCATCCAGGGCAGAATCACGAAGTTCATGGAGAATCGAAAACGCTTTTTCATCCTCCATCGCCTTCCGGTAAGGACGATCTTCAGTCAGTGCATCATAAATATCCGAAACAGAGATAATCCGGGTCTCAAGAGGAATCTCTTTCGCCAGGAGCTTTCTGGGATACCCCTTTCCATCAAGACGCTCATGATGTGCACCCGCAACAAAGGAAAGTGTCTTAAACGGGCCAATTCGAACCAGAATTTCCTCCGTGTAACGGGCATGATTCTGGACGATATCATATTCTTCGGAAGACAGACGGCCAGGTTTGTCCAGAATGGTATTGCTGACTCCGAGTTTCCCGAGGTCATGAAGAAAGCCTCCCCTCCGGACCCAACGGCAGCGATCCTCAGAAAATCCCATTTCCCTGGCGATCGACATTGTATATTCGCCCACTCTTTGGCTATGCCCATAGGTGTAGGGGCTTTTTGCATCGATGATTTTCCCGAAGGCCCTCGAGAGAGCATCGAGCCGCTCATCGTTGGCTGGAAGAGAATACTCCGAAGGCTCCAAACTGCGGACATGGTCAGAAAGTTCTTCCGGCGGCAACGGCTCCCAAAGTTCGCTCTTTTGGGACACACTTCCAAACGCCTCTACAACTTCAGGATCAAACCAGGACGATTTGCGTTTTTTTAACTCATAGACCGCCTGGGAGGGGCTTCTTCCATAAGAAAAAACATCCGCCACCTGAGATAAAAGAGCGATTCTGGACAAGAGGGGGATGTCTTTCCCCTCGAGGGATCTTGGCCGTCCTTTTCCGTTCCAGTGTTCGTCGAGACATCGAATCGCATGGGCAATATCCTCATTAAACCCCATCTCGAGAGCAATGTGGGCACCTCTCTCGCATCTCGCCATAAACATTTCCGTGGCCAACTCCTCACCATTTCTGACAAGGTTCAGGATACGATCGATTTTCTCACGCAAGGGGTGTCCCAGAGCCGTATGGGAAAAGACGAAGCGGGCCACCTGAAAAAGACTGTCCGTGTCGACCTTCTTGAAGTCGTTCTTGGTCTGCCGGTCATCCGAAGCATACAGTTCAAAAAGCCTTGCAGCGTTGCTGCTGCAACCGGCATCTTTCAGAAGGATGGAATAATAAAGATTCCACAGAGTCTTCTGATCAAGCCCCATCTCCCGACCGATAGCCATCCCGATTCGACAGGATCTCAGACAGTGTCCGGGGGGCTGTCCCTCCGTCAAATCAAGCGCATAGGTAAAAGAAGCAACCACATCGGAGATGGAAAAAGCGCCCCGTGGTTGTTGCGACATGTTCTCCGGGCTCCAGTTGACCTCCAGAATATTTGGTGTTGACAAGGGCACTCCCGTTTTCAGGTAGAGATCATTTTGAATTGACAAGACGATTCTGGAAACATTCTCTCACGAGAAAAGCTTGATACGTCAAGCAGAACCCTAAAGACGAATCCTTTCGAAAACTCTTCCCCTTGGAAATCAGGGATTTTGGGGTATCCTTTTGGGGGGAAGATGTGAGGAAATTGCAATTCAAATGAAAAGGAGGATCACATGAGCAAGGTTCTCAAGGATGTCATTGACGCAAACAAGGCCTATGTTCAAAACTTTGGAACAAAAAAAGACCTGCAGTTGCCTCCGGCGAGGCAGTTTGCCATTCTGACCTGCATGGATGCCCGTATTGATCCTGCAAAAATGGCCGGACTCTCCGAAGGAGACGCCCATGTCATCAGGAATGCCGGAGGTCGGGCCTCCGATGATGCCATCCGCAGCCTGGTCATTTCCTACAAGCTTCTCGGGACAAAAGAATGGTTTGTGATCCATCATACAGATTGCGGAATGCAGCTTTTCACCGATGACATCATGAGGGGACTTCTCAAAAAGAGTCTGGAAACATCCAGCATTGGCTCTTCCGGATGGGTTGATCATGGCCATGGTCCTGGGTCTCTTGAAGGGCAATATGTCAATTTTCTCCCGTTCAAGGATCTTGAAGAAAGCGTTGTCGAAGATGTTCAACGCATTCGTGGCCATCATCTGGTCCCCAAGAGGATCCCCATTTACGGATTTGTATACGACGTCAAAACAGGCAAGCTCAATCAAGTCTCAAAAGCCATGGAAGCAGGAAAAGTCTGAGAAAAACAGGAACGCCCTTTGTCTATGGAAAAGGCTCAATCATTTTCGCCTTTTCCATAGACAATAAACGGGATCGTTTTCATCGACCACTCCGAAAGGGGTCTTTCCAGCATTTTTCGGAGAAAGGTCCGAAACACCTTCCGGTCCAGCTCGAAATAAGGGCTGCCCTGATCGTACCGGGGGTGGAACGGAAAGGGCTTCTTGCTGGCGAAAATGACAAGATATTCCTCGGATACTTTTGTAACCCCCGAGGGTAATGATGCCACGAGAGAGACCGTTGGATCATCCGGAGGATAGAGAAACTCACCCGGGGAGGTGGCAAAAAACTGTTCCCGTGTTGAACGGTAATGAACGTTCTCCGGGAGATGTTCGGCGGTTGGAATGATCCCGACGACCGATCCGGAAAATCCATATCTGTCAAAAACCGCAATATAAAGAGGCTCGTTGACGGAAAAGGAAAGATGAGCGCTCTCTCCATCTTGGTAAAAGGGATGATCGAGCCGAACCTGAAAAACAGGCCCATCAAGAGATTTCCTCCTGAGGGTCAGGCTGACGCGAACCGCAAGCAGCCTGACATGAATTCCTTCAATGGATTTTTCGATCTCCGGAAGAACGGAAAGCTTCATCCCCAAAATATCAAAAGAGTTTTGGAGAAAAAGAGATCGCTCATGAATGGATCCCATCTGGACATTCTGGGCAATGACATCACCCTGGTAAAGCATTCGCCCCTTCATCAGGGCATCTTTCATCGCCCTTCTCATCGCAATTTCACGAGCATCCAAAAAGCCATAATCCGAAAGACTTGCAAAGCCTGTCCCGGTGACCGGGATCACTTGACCGGAACTCAGTATCCCCGATGGAGTCTGAGCCGGCCAATTTCTCGAAGAAACTCCATTTAGGATATCGGCTTTTGGAAGATAGGCCAGGATTCGAACTTTTCCGGGGGGCCGAGTTTCATAAAAGCGGACCTTTCCGGAAAGGTTCAGTTTCGAAACAAGCACACTTGCACTGGCCGAGGAGGTCTTCCCGTTCAGACCCAAAAATCTCGAATGAACATCAATGACATCGCTTGAAACAACTGTCACAAGGCTAACGATCGCCTCTTTCCTTGCTATCTTTTGGGCTTTTTCAAAAGATCTGCCAAAAGTGGAGGACTCGCCTGAACCGATATAGTCGAGAGAAGGGTCGGGCCCGGTCGAAGCCGGGTGAGATACGGCCACACAGCCACAACATGCAAGAAGCAGAAAAAAGACTGACAATCGATTCAAAAACAAGGCCGGGTTCAATGTTCCCCTCCAGACATCATTTGAACCGGAGCGTCCGGCAGATTCACAAAGCAGTCCATGATCGGGGATTATGCGGAAGTTCATCATTTGTTCGATAATGATTAAAGAGAAACGAGGAAAAAAAAACGGGAGGATAAACCTCCCGTCCGGAACAACAGACTCCCCGGCAAGGCCGGAGAGAAGACCCCCTGAGTGAACGGGGGAAGGGGATTTACTTCTGGGAAGAAGAGGTAACGATTCCCCAAGAGAAAAGGACGATCACCACAGCCAGAAGAGCCATCCATGAGCCGAGACCCACATTGTTTGGTACCATGTTTTCTGTCATTTTTCTAATCCTCCATCGACGGGATCGGCCAAACCCCACAAAACCTCAAAACACAATAATAACGTATACTTACCTAAGATAAGTCCTCCACCACTACCGGAAGCCGAAAATCATAGGGCTCCAGCATTGGACCTGCCCTTACAATATTAGGAAGAGAGTGTTTTATTGTCAAGCGGAACCAGATCATCGATAATGAATTATTGGCCTATCTTGACTAAGGCAGGAGTTGCATCAATAAATACTTAAATTTAAACATATTTTCGGGTTGATGCACCTCAATTTTCAAATCTTTCTTTAAGGAGAGTATGGTTCCCCTTTGGCTTGATGCCACGGCAATAGCTCTTCTTATTCTGATCAACGCCATCCTTGCTGCGGCAGAGATTTCCACCATTTCACTGAGACTCTCAAGAGCCCATCAGATCGCTCAGGCGGGGACACCGGAAGCACAGGCCCTCCTGAAGCTCAGAAGGGATCCGGAACGTTTTGTCGCGACGGTCCAGGTCCTGATGACGCTGATCACCTCATTGGCGTCCGCCCTGACGGGAACCGTCACCTATGAGATTTTGAAGCCCCTGCTCATTACATCCCCAATGGTTGAACGCTTTCACTTTCTTTTGCCACTCTCCGTTTCAGGAATCATTCTTCTGCAGGTCTACGGGATGCTGGTCCTTGGTGAAATTGCCCCCAAAACCCTAGCCATCCAGCAAAACGAGAAGATCGCCCTTTCCCTTTCCAGGCCAATTTTGTTTCTGTCCGAATTTTTAAGGGTGCCGGTTCTTCTGGTAACGACAACAAGCCAATGGATCCTTAGATCCTTCGGGATCAAACCCGGAAGCAGCGTCTACCCCATCAGCCCGGAAGAGCTTGACCTTCTTTTGAAGGAAGGAACGGAGCAGGGAGTCATCAACCGGACAGAGCAGGATCTGATCCAGAGCGTCTTCAAGTTTACCGACATCTCCGTAAGGGAGGTGATGATTCCAAGGGTCAAGATGATCACGATCGATGCAAGGATGGGGATGGAGGAGGCGATCCATTTTCTGGCGGATCACCGCTTTTCCCGATACCCCGTCATCAGGGAAGGATCTCCAGATGTTATCGGCATTCTCTATTACAAGGACATTCTTGAACAGCTTGCCCGAAAAAACCCGACCCGAATCGAAACATTGATCCATGCTCCCTATTTCATTCCCGAAACCATGAAGGTCGCCCATACCCTTAAAGAGATGCAGAAGAGAAGAACCCAGATGGCCCTTGTCTTAAATGAGTATGGCTCTCTTGAGGGGCTGGTCACAATGGAGGACCTTCTTGAGGAACTTGTTGGGGAAATTGAAGATGAGAGCGATGACATCCAAAAACCCGTGGAGCGGCTGAAAGATGGCTCCTACCTCGTCGATGGATCCCTATCCGTGAGAGATCTTCGGGAAGACTTTGGACTTGCCATCCCGGAGGGAGATGAATACGAAACGCTCGCCGGATTTGTTCTCTCACAGCTTCAAACCATTCCAAGGGGAGGAGAGTTTTTTTATCTTCCCAAACTGAAAATAACGATTGTCGACATGGACAAGCACCGGGTCTCGAGAGTCAAGATCGAACCTGTTCCCGAAACCTTGCCCGAAACGGTCCCTGCGAAAGAACAACCTGACACCCAAAGGAAACAATGATGTTTGATTTTCTGTTGGCACCTTTCCGAAAGTTCAAGGCTAGGGACTGGATCGTCATCCTCGGGGGGCTGTTCGTGGGTCTTGCCGTTTCCGCCATGTTCAAATCCATGACACTCAAGGAAACCCCTCCCCCGGCGGAGCGACCTGGGGGGCCAATTACATCGACACAAGCTCCTCTGGCATTTTCGACCCAAAAAAACGGAACCTATCAGGACCCGAATATCTCCCTCTCTGCCATTTCATTGAAATCCGGCACCAAGAATATCCACCTGCAGATCAATGTGGAATTTCACCCTCCCGCTGGAACCCCGTATGTCGAGATCGGCTCCTATGAACCACCGACTATGGTCGATGGTCAGGGAGGACTTATTCTGGGAACATTCAACCCACCACCGGACCATCATTTTCAGAATGGAGACCATATGACATCCATCCTGACGTTTCCGGGAGAGCCTGCCTCCTACCCGGTAACGGTCACCATTTTTCTGGCCGAACGCATCGGCGGACGATTCCACATGAAATCCATCTCTCTGACCGGACTTCAAAAAAACTCATCCATACCGACAAAACCTCTTTCCGTGAAAAAAGGATCCGCCTCGTGACAGACAATACAAATTCAAACGATATCGAATCCCCTCCCCAGGAACGTGAAAATACAACCAGAAAACTGACGGACACCCGTTCAGGCCTTGAGGAATCGGATTTTCGCCCAGATCCGGAGATTCGGGCTCGGAACGAGAACTTCATGATGACCATCATGGCCGTTTCCTTCACAATGATCATCGCCCTGATTCTGGCCATGTCCGGACTCACAAGCGCATTCATGGCCGATCAGGTCAAGGGACTTCGACTTGTCGCCTGGTCGATGGCCCTTTTTACTCCGGCAGCCCTTTTGCATCTGATTGTCGTGCGCATATGGCTTGGAGGACTGATCTCCGAAAATATCAAAAAAAATGCCTACCTGCTTGTCATCTCGCTTTTGGGCGCGCTTCTCTTTCTATGGACCCTATCCTCCAATACCGTTTTTGTCTTTGCCGGCTTTATCGGGGCCAATATCTTTTTCCCCCTTTTTGGCCGATACATTCTGTCTCTTGAGCCCCCCTTTCCCAAAACCCATATGGGCTCATTCAACCTCACTCCCTTTAGTCGAACCTCCATGATCATGATTCTTTTTATTGGGATCATTGTCGGAATGGGCATTGGCATGGAGGACGCAGGAAGCCAGGCCACCGGACGGGGGCTTTTCGCCAGAAACATTGTGGCCAAAAGAATTGGCATGACCAATCGATCGATTGACCTGATTTTCTATCACCTCATCAAACCCTATCGGGTTGTTGAGGCCATCACTTCTGCCAGAAAAAAAGGGGTCTCGGTCAGAATTCTTGTAAAACCGGGAACTCTTTCCGTCAACGCTCAAGACATACAGGAGCTTGTCCGGGCAGGAGCCGAAGTCCGGATATTGCCACCAGACACTCCTTCATGGCTCAGACCATACCTCATCATTGACAAGAGAATACTGATTCAGGGCTCAAAAGGCTGGGCAGATGACCCGATTCCCTTTCAGAGGCAACTCGTGATCCAGGCCAACCTGATCCTTTTTGAACGTATCAGGAGAATGGAAAAGACCTTTGATGTCCTATGGGACCACTCGAAACCGGTTTCAATCCCCCAACCGGCGGTTCCGACAAAAGCCTGAAAAGAAGCAATCGTGTTCTTCCACCGGTGCAGTGCTCCTTTTTCATTTCCTCATGGAGCACCACTGGTTTTTAAAAAACGTCCTCCAATTCCACTTCGCAAAAGACAGCCCTTGACACAAGTGGGATTGCTTGGTAAATTTATCTCGGACCTAATTGGTCTGCGATAAAACAAGTCGGAGAAAAAAGGTTGTGTTGAAACTGACCAAAAAAGTGGATTATGCCCTTCTTTCCCTAAACTTCATGTCCCATCAGGGGGAAGGTAGCATTACAAATATCCGGGAGATTGCAGACGCCCACCAGATCCCTCCGGAGATTCTGGCAAAAGTTCTGACCGCCCTCTCGAAGAAAGGCCTGATCCAAAGTTATCAGGCCCCCCGTGGAGGGTACTCGCTGAAGAAAGCGACATCGGAAATTTCCATTTTGGATGTCATTTCGGCAGTGGAAGGTCCTGTGGTCATTCTCTCCTGTTCTGAAGGGGGTGACCGGGTGTGCCAGCAGATATCAAGCTGTGATGTCAGATCCCCTCTCGAGAGGATCCAGGGAAAGATTCTCTGGCTACTCGAAACAATGACTCTTGATGAATTCATTCACGATGTACCCGATGCCTTAGGAGTAGCCCATGGACGACTTGATTTACTTAGATAACAACTCAACCACCCGCGTTGATCCCAAAGTGCTTGAAGCCATGATCCCGTATTTCACTGAAGACTTTGGAAACGCCCATTCAAGGAACCATCCTTTCGGCTGGAAAGCGGAAGAAGCCATCGACAAGGCCAGAGGAGAAGTCGCAAACCTTATCGGCGCGGACCCCAAGGAGATCGTTTTCACATCCGGAATGACCGAGTCAGACAATCTGGCCATCAAGGGTGTCGCAGAAATGTACAAAGAAAAAGGACGGCACATCATTGTCCTTGAAACAGACATCCGGTCCATTCTTGATCCAACAATCACTCTTTCCCGCGCAGGCTATGAAATCACCACGCTACCTGTCAACAAGGAAGGTCGGGTTGAGATTGAAACGCTCAAAAAAGCTCTTCGGCCAGATACGATTCTCGTCAGCATGATGGCATCCAACCACGAGATCGGGACGATTCAGCCCTTGGCTGAAATCGGGGCCATCACAAAGGAGAAGGGTATCCTTTTCCACGTCAATGGCGCATATGCAGCATCGACGGTTCCCCTCGATGTCAACACAATGAATATTGATCTTTTAAGCCTTAACGCACATCTGATCTATGGGCCAAAAGGGGTTGGGGCACTCTATGTCCGGAGAAAAAATCCGAGAGTCAAGCTGACACCAATGATCGATGGCGGTGGACATGAGCGCGGTCTCAGATCCGGAACACTCAATACTCCCGGAATTGTGGGAATGGGTGCTGCCTGCAGGATCCTCAAGGAAAACTGGAATAAAGAAATTCCCCGTCTTGCCGCTCTCAGGGATCGTCTTGAAAATGGAATTATCAAGGAACTTGATTACGTTGTCATCAATGGTGACAAAGAACACAGGGCTCCGAATGTCTCCAATCTTTCCTTCGCTTATGTCGAGGGAGAAGCTCTACTCATGGGTCTTAAAGAGATTGCACTGTCCTCTGGATCGGCCTGTACATCATCCACCCTTGAGCCTTCCTATATTCTGAGAGCTCTAGGCGTCGGTTCCGATCTGGCCCATTCTTCCATTCGGTTCTCCCTTGGACGGTTCAATACGGAAGAAGAAATCACAACGACCATTCGAAGGGTCAAAGAGGCCGTTTCCCGGCTTCGGGACATGTCTCCCCTCTATGAAATGGCAAAAGAAGGCATCGACATCAAGTCTGTACAGTGGAGCTCCCACTAATAGGAGCATCAAGCAACATACGACAGAATCTCATCAGGAGGAATTCAAATGGCATACAGCGACAAGGTCATCGACCACTATAACAACCCAAGAAACATGGGCTCATTTGACAAGTCCGACGAAAATGTCGGCACAGGTATTGTCGGCGCACCCGAGTGCGGCGATGTCATGAAGCTTCAGCTGAAGATCAATGATGATGGTATTATTGAAGAAGCCAAGTTCAAGACCTTTGGCTGTGGAAGCGCCATTGCATCAAGCTCGCTTGCAACCGAGTGGGTCAAGGGAAAAACGATCGACGAGGCTCTCAAGATTAAAAACACGGACATCGTCCAGGAATTGAACCTGCCCCCTGTCAAGATTCACTGTTCCGTTTTGGCCGAAGATGCGATCAAGGGAGCTATTCAGGACTACCAGGACAAAAAGAGCCGCTAAACACGTCTCGTCATCCGGCAACCATGATGTCCGGATGATCAGTCACTTCAACCAAATCCAGGAGGTGCCACATGATCAGCGTAACAGACAAAGCGGCCGATGAAGTATTGAAACTTGCCAGGACACAGAAAGCGGAAGGGAAATTTCTTCGCCTCGGAATTGAGGGAGGCGGCTGCTCCGGCATGTCTTACCTGATCCGCTTTGAAGAAGAGCCAGGCGAGTTCGACAATGTGATGGAAGGACCAAAGGGGATCAAGATGCTCATCGACCCCAAGAGTCAGGTTTACCTTGATGGATCCGTTCTTGATTATCAGGGCAATGGGCTGATGGGTGGCGGATTCAAGTTTCAGAACCCCAATGCCACTCACAGCTGTGGCTGCGGAACATCTTTTGCCGTCTAGGAACAAACCGACACCTGATCCCCGGCCCAAAAGCCGGGGGTTACGTTCTTTTTGCCAGTATTGAAATCAGCAAGACAGACAGGAGGTATCGATCCATGGGAAAACACGCCCATCGGCATTCTGGAGATATGGCCAATTCCCTTTGCTGGAATTGCAAGGGAACTCTTGAAGAAGCCGATCTTTGTGGAACATGCGTCAAGATCCAGCCATTCAAGGAGGGTCGGGACTATTTCGATATTTTGGGTCTTCCTCACAGTCTTGTGATCGATTCTGGGATCCTGACCGAAAAATTTCATGAAAAAAGTCGTCTTTTCCACCCGGACTTCCATCGAATGGAGGTCAATGTGGAACAGGAAATCAGTCTCACAAACGCTTCCAGACTGAATCAGGCCTTCAAAACGCTCAAGGACCCATTTCTCCGGGCCGCCTACTACTTGAGCCTTCAAAAACCGGGCAACCCGGTGATTGATCCCAAAAAGCGACTTAACCCACAAGATTTGATGGAGCTCATGGAGCTGAAAGAGGAGCTTGAGTCGGAGATTGCTGTAGGACATCAGGAAGAGGCTTTTGCGCGCCTTGAAAAAGAGACACGTATCCTTGAAAAGGCCATTTTGGAAAGCATGATGGAGATCGACCATCTCGAGTCCGACATGGAAAACGCATCCACAGGACCGGCCGATCCGGATGGGATGATCGAGATTCTTCAGAAAAAAAAGGCCCGGCTTTCAAGAGACCTTGAGTATAGAAAATATATCCAGTCCATCAGACGAGAGATTTTAACTCCAGCAACAGTTAAGGAGACATCGTGACAAGAACCGTCATCGGAATCGACCTGGGAACAACAAACTCCCTTGTCGCCATAATGGAAAACGGCAAGCTTCGTGTTATTTCCGACGCGGAAGGCAGGAAGCTTCTTCCTTCGGTCGTAGCCCTTTCCTCTTCAGGTGTTCAGGTCGGATTTGCTGCAAAAGCCCGCCTCAACGACCCCGAAACGGTGGTCATCTATTCTGCCAAGAGACTTATGGGACGCTCCTTTGCCGATGTCGAAGGTGAAATCCGGCAATTGGCATACCCCGTGGAAAACATTGATGGTCTTCCCCTGATTCCCGATCGTTTCAGGAATCGACACCTTTCCGCCCCCCAGATCGGCGCGATGATTCTTTCCGAGCTTAGAAAGAGGGCAGAGGTCGCCCTTGGCCAAACAGTGACCGATGCTGTCATTACCGTTCCGGCCTATTTCAATGATGCACAAAGACAGGCGACAAAAGATGCCGGAGAGATGGCAGGACTGAATGTCCTCAGGATTCTCAATGAACCGACATCGGCCGCCTTGGCCTACGGGTTCGGAGCCGGAAAAGATGGTCTTTACGCAGTCTATGATCTGGGCGGAGGAACCTTTGACTTTTCCCTTCTCTCCATCCGCAGGGGCGTCTTCGAGGTCAAGGCGACTAGTGGAGACACCCATCTGGGCGGCGATGATTTTGATCAGGCCATTATCGATCAATGGCTCAAGATCCTTCCAAAGGGAATTGATCAAGACAGGCCTGAGGTCAGGGACCTTCTGCGAAAGGAAGCAGAAAAAGCCAAAATTGTCCTTTCTCAAAAAACGGAAACCACCGTATCCATTCCGGCCTTGGGTTTTGAGACAACCCTCACAAGGGAGTCAATGAACAAATGGGTCGAACCGCTTGTCCAGAGAACCCTGATTCCCGTCCATAAGGCCCTTTCCGATGCTGGAGTCATGCCAGGAGAGGTGGACGGTGTGATCCTGGTCGGAGGAGCGACAAGACTTCTGAGGGTCAAGGAAGCGGTAGGAGCCCTTTTCAATCGCCCCATTTACGATGAGCATGACCCCGATCTCGTTGTCGGTGAAGGAGCAGCCGTTCAGGGTGATATCCTGTCCGGCGCACGAAAGGACATGCTCCTTTTGGATGTCACACCCCTTTCACTGGGAATCGAAACAATGGGCGGAGTCATGAGCTCCCTGATTCCCCGCAACACAACAATCCCCACCCAGGCCAAAGAGCTCTTTACCACTTTTCTGGATGGCCAGGTCAAAGTGGACATCCATGTCCTGCAAGGTGAGAGGGAGATGGCCAAGGACAATCGGAGCCTCGCACGATTTTCCCTCACCGACATTACCCCCATGACCGCCGGAGCAGCAAGGATTGAGGTCACCTTTACGATCGATGCGAACGGGATCCTTGATGTTCGGGCTCTAGACCAGAGAACAGGACATTCACAGGGCGTGGTTGTTCATCCATCCTATGGCATTTCGAAAGACACTGTCCGGGAGATGATCAAGGAGTCCTTCCAGCATGCGCAGGAAGATTTCCAGACACGAATGCTGATAGACTCCAGGACAGAAGCGACTACTGTGATCAATGCCACAAGAAGGGCCCTCGAAAAACTCGGATCGGATATCCTTCCAGATGAGGAAAGACTGGTTATCAATAAGCAGCTCGATACTCTTGAAAAAGCGGTCAAAGGAGATGATGCCAAGCTGATACGGGATGAAACTTCTGCCCTTGATCAGGTGACTCGTCCACTTGCCGAACGGCTGATGAACACATCCGTTCAGGATGCACTCGGAGGGAAAGCCCTCCCGGTGACAGAAAGGGAGGCTTGATTGCCCGAGATACTTTTTCTTCCTGAAAACAAAAAAGTTACAGTCAAGGAAGGCGTTTCCATTCTCGATGCTGCCACCAAAAATGGGATCCATCTGGAACATAACTGCGGTGGTGTCTGTGCCTGCGCCACCTGTCATGTGATCGTTACAGAAGGATTCGGAAATCTTTCTCCCATGGAGGAAGATGAGGAAGACCAGATCGAGGAAGCAGAAGGACTTACACTTAAATCCAGACTGGCCTGCCAGGCAAAGGTTCTTGGTGATCTTGTCGTTACCATCCCGTTCTGCTCAAAAGGCGGCCATGAGCATTAAAGGAGAGCATCGGAATGAATTGGAGTGACCCGTACGAAATCGGATTTGAACTGTTGAACCAACATCCGGACGTTGATCCTCTGACAGTCAGGTTCACAGATCTTCACAAATGGGTGACTGAGCTTCCTGGATTCGAAGGGGATCCCAAGACTTCCAATGAAAAAATCCTTGAATCTATTCAGATGGCTTGGCTTGAGGAATGGCAGGACAGGGACTGACTCCCCAAGGCAGGCTCCTCTCCGTCCGCACTCGTATCCCGACCAGGGATCTCGATGATCGGGCCCTTGTCGCAAGGCTCAAAAATGCAAAGGGATTACGCACGACTTATGAGGACTTTCTTGTGGCTAGACAAGGAGAAAGCTCCCTCGATAAGGAAACCTTCCTCCGGTACTTGGAGGAAGTCACCCCGGATCCGGGGGTCATGGAAAAGTGGGTCATCTTCGATCCCACACACAGGGATCACTCAGGCCGTCTCTACATGATGATTGAAGAAACCGAAAAAGGCTCTCGCCTGATCAGGGAAGATGGTACAATGGGAACATGCTCTCAAAAGGAATTCCCGGATTTTTTTACGGCACTTTCAGAACAGACCAAGGAACAATAAAAAATATTGAGGGAGTCTAAAACCCTCCTTCAGCAAATGTTGATTTTGTTTCAGGAATAATGACCCGGAAGAATAACTTCTTCGGGCAAAAGAAAGGTTTCAGCATATGTCAACCGTTTCAGAAGAACTGGTATGGAGCGCATTGGGCCGAGTCATCGAGCCTGATTTCAAAAAAGATCTCGTGACCCTTAAGATGATCGAAAATTTAAAAATTGATGGTGGGAATCTTTCTTTTACAATCGTTTTGACAACTCCTGCCTGTCCCCTCAAGGACGAAATGAAAAATGCCTGCCTTGCCTCGCTGGCTTCGGTTCCCGGAATCACAAATACCGAAATCTCCTTTACCGCCAGAACAACGGGTGGAAGTTTCACCGGAAAGACACCGATCCCGGGAGTCAAGAATGTCATTGCCGTTTCCAGTGGCAAAGGCGGAGTTGGAAAATCAACGACTTCGGTCAATCTGGCCATTGCCCTTTCACAGATGGGTGCCAAGGTTGGGATCATGGATGCTGATGTTTACGGTCCCAACATTCCCATGATGCTGGGGATAACGGACACCCCGAGACAGGTCGACAAAAAACTTTTTCCCCCGTCTGGACATGGAATTACAGTCATGTCAATGGCATTCATGGTCCCGCCCGGAACCCCGCTGATCTGGAGAGGGCCGATGCTCCACGGGATTATCCAGCAGTTCTGTCAGGATATTGCATGGGGAGACCTTGACTATCTGGTGGTCGACATGCCTCCGGGAACAGGAGATGCCCAGCTCTCCCTGGCTCAGTTGGTTCCCTTGTCAGGAGCTATCATTGTCACAACTCCCCAGGAGGTCGCCCTTTCTGATTCAAGGAGAGGATTGGCAATGTTCCAGAAAGTCAATGTTCCTATTCTGGGAATCGTTGAAAATATGAGTTCTTTTGTCTGCCCACACTGCCATGAAGAAACCGACATCTTCTCAAAGGGCGGCGGGGAAAAAGCGGCTCACGAACTTCATGTTCCATTTTTGGGACGGATCCCGATCGATTTATCCATCCGGGAAGGCGGAGACTCGGGCCATCCCATCGCAGTTGCCTATCCCGAAAGTCCATTGACACAGTCTTACCGGGACATCGCAGGAAAACTGGCCTCTGCGATTTCCATATCGAATGCAGGAGCCATCCCCATCCAGATCGGAAACTTTGGCGGATGAAAACCGGTCATGGACAGAAACGGCAGGAGACTCCCCAATGAACCCTGCTAAAGTTGCCCGTGTGGCAGCATATGATCTGGCCATTCTGGAGTGGAAAAAAGCCAGGATGATCTCTGATATGGCTTCGCGCTCCGCAATCGGCTCAGGCGGAGTGGACACGATGGGTTCCAGGGAAGACTGGGACCGTTGGCAAGCTGCGATCAACACGGAAATGGATCTTTGGGTCGATCTGAGGGAAGCATGGGAATCCTTGCACTCGGAAGACCCCAGAAAAATGAATTTCTGATTTGGAACCACCAGATCCCTCCTCTCAGGAAACCTCAGGAGATGAACACCCTCTGAAGGTTTCCTGCGGGATCATTCTCAAGAACGGGAAAATCCTCTGTGCGAAAAGACTTCCAGGATCATGGGATGATCTCTGGGAATTTCCCGGAGGGAAGGTTGAAACAGGAGAATCCCCCTCTCAAGCCGTTATCAGGGAACTGTATGAGGAACTGAATATTCGTGTGGAGATCCTCCTCCCCATGCCAACAGTCCTCTATCGGTACCCCCATCTTTACCTGCAGCTCTTCCCGTTTATCTGCCGTATTGTTGAAAACACCCCACAAATTGCCGTTCACGAAGAAATCCGCTGGCTTAACCCGGACGAAATTCAGGATCTTCCCTGGCTTGCACCAAACTGGTCCATTCTCTCTGACCTCAAAAAACTCCTTGAAAATAAACCCGACCTTTTAAACGGTTAAATTGTTGATCCCCTTATTTTTCGCTACACTTCCTATAGTCTTAAGAGGAGATGTCCTGATTCAACAACGAAGCTCCATTATTGCCGGAGGGAAGTTCCATTTTACGAGACCAACCATCAGATCCTGACCAGGAAACACCCAAGAGCCAACGCATGGCTTTCATCACTTCCTATGACGGTCGGGAATTTCATGGATGGCAACGGCAAGGCTCAGATCAATCCATTCAGGGGACCATTGAAGAAGCTTTGCACAAACTGACCGGGATGCCGCTCAACATCACAGGTTCCGGAAGAACAGATGCCGGTGTCAGCGCTCATGGACAGGTGTTTCATCTTGATATTCCAATCAGGGAAAACAGGCCATGGACGCCTGAATCACTCTTGAAAGGAGTGAATCACTTTCTTCCTCAGCGGATCCGAATCCTGTCCGCCACGCACACAGCCCATACCTTCCATGCAAGACACGATGTCGAGCGCAAAATCTACCGCTACAGGCTCAGGATTGTTCCCCAGAAACAAGTCCGCTCTCCTCTGGATAATCCTTTTACCGGAGTTTTTTTTGCTCCTGTGGATTTATCACTTCTCAAAAGCTCCTCCTTGCTCTTTCTGGGAAACCATGACTTCACCCATTTCACCGTCAAAAAATCTCTCCCTCCAAAAACGCAAAGAACCATAGATCATATCTTCTGGGAACGGGATGGTGCTGACTATCAGGTCTGGATTACGGGGAAAGGGTTCCTGCACATGATGATCCGTTTTATCATCGGAACGATCGTTGAAGTAGCCAACGGGAAAAGAACACTAGAAGAACTCGAAAAACTTCTTCAGTCTGACTCGCCGGTCCCGGTCAAATGCCTTCGTCCCGCCCCGCCGGAAGGGCTTTCCCTCATCCGGGTGCTTTATGGAAAGAACGATCCATTCGCCTGACACCTCCTTTCCCATGTCCGATCTACCGATGAAAAGAGCACTTCGATCCCCCCGATGACGATTTGACTTCATAAAAAATTCATATAAAATACATCTTAATTTAGTCAGCGCATTTCAGACAAAACCATTCAAAAAGGAGGACAGATGGGGTTCTTTTCCTTTCTGAAAAAAGAGGCTCCAAAAACCATCATCACCCAATCCGAACCATTCTCCGACGAGAAGATCCTTAAGGAAGCCTGGAAGGCGGGAAGGTACTCCCCTGCAAACTCCCAGTGCTCTCCCAATTACATCGATCAGTGGGTTCTCAACAACCAGACGACCTATCAAAGTGTAGCCGCACATTTTTTTGAGCGTTTTCCTGTTCGGCAAGATTGATACAAAGCGGTTTTTCTGGAAATGGACAGGGGGTTCTCGGATATGGTGCTTTCTGAACCGGAAATCGAGCACTGTGCTTATCGTCTTGAAAACCCGGAAGCGATCAAGGTTGCCAGAAGAATCTTCGAAGGCGGAGAATGGTTCGGA
>JAKBTA010000016.1 GCA_021844645.1 Nitrospirota bacterium | reverse complement strand
AGCCATGAAACACCCGAAATCACCTTTCTCCCCGTCCGGGCGAGCGCATCAACACTGAAGGTCATTGCGGAAAAAACCCGCATGGACGAACCATTTTTCTGGGATCAAAAAGAAGAACAGGCATGGCTATGCCTGAAAAATGTTTCTCTCGAAAACACCGAAACCATGGCAAGGAACTCTATCGCCACAAGACTTGAAACACTGGCCGGCTCCCCCATCTCTCTTGAAAGCTTTCTGTTGCGCCATGGAAAGATCCCCCTGAATCGCCAAAAGCCTCAACCGGCTTTTGATGACGAAACAATTTGACACCCCCCCTATGTGCCTAAAAGCAGGGAGTTTACAAGATCACTCCGGAGGCTTTCTGCTTCTTCGATCCCTTTTGACAATCATTATCCACCTCGCAAACGGAACCGGTTGACTTCGCATACTGTAACAATTAAAGTTACAGTATGTTGCACAGTAGTCGATTCGCAGTCGCAACCCACATCATGGTGGGAATCGGGTACATCCCCGGACACTCCTCCCATCATCCCCATAACGACGGAGAGCTCGTCAGCTCAGAGCTTTTGGCCCTGAGTGTCAACACGAACCCGGTTGTGGTGAGGAGGCTTCTGGGGGATCTGAGAAAGGCTGGTCTGATTATCTCCAGACAAGGCCGGTCAGGTGGGGTTTGTCTGGCCAGGCCAGCAGAATCAATTACCCTTCTGGACATACTGGAAGCCGTTGGTGGAGGGACTGTTTTCGGGTTCAACACGAATCCGCCCAATACCGATTGTCCCGTCAGCGTCAATATGTACAGGCTGATCTCTCCTGTCTTCGAATCTGTCACCGATTCGCTCAACAAAACTCTGGAGAAGATCCGGCTGTCAGATTTGATAAAAGGAATTCCCTGAGTTAATGCTTTCTCACTCCCGGAGCATCTCCCAGACCTGTATCACCCTGGAAGACATGGGCCGATCGCAGAATTTCGAGCAACCGGCACTAACGTTTTTCACCCGGGAAGAATAGACAGCTCCGATTTCCGGACAAAAAAATATCACACCAGTCCCGACCGGTTGTTCCAACTCGTTCGACAAGGAGGTTTATCCTGATGAGTCAACAAAATACAGTCGATCTTTTTTCTTCTTATCAGCTTGGTCCCATAACCCTTCGCAACAGGATGGTCATGGCTCCCATGACCAGAAGTCGTGCAGGAGAAGGCAATACTCCCACTCCATTGATGGCAACTTACTATGAACAAAGGGCTTCCGCCGGCCTAATCATCACAGAAGCTTCCCAGATATCGCCAGGTGGCCAGGGCTATGTTCAAACCCCGGGGATCCATTCTCCCGAACAAATCGAAGGGTGGAAAACGGTCACCCAGCGCGTTCATCAAAAAGGCGGGCTCATTTACCTGCAGCTATGGCACGTCGGAAGAATCTCTCATCCGGATTTTCTCGGCGGGAATCTTCCTGTTGCGCCATCTGCCATTGCTCCCAGGGGAATGACAACGTATACCCCGACTGGCCCCAAGGAGATCCCCACACCACGTGCTCTCGAAATCTCCGAGATTCACCAGATTGTCCAGCAATACAAAACGGCAGCACAAAATGCCCGGGATGCCGGATTTGACGGAGTCGAGGTGCATGGGGCCAATGGATATCTCCTCGACCAGTTTCTGGAAGACAGCACCAATCTCAGAAATGACCTTTATGGGGGAAGTCTTGAAAACCGGGCCCGCCTTCTCTTCGAAGTCATGGAAGCCGTCGGAGAAGTATGGGGCAGCCAGAGGGTCGGCGTCCGGCTCTCTCCGGGGGGAACCTTCAACGACATGCATGACTCAAATCCCCAAAAAACTTTTGGATACGTTCTCCAGAAACTTTCAAAAATGGATCTGGCCTACGTCCACCTCATTGAACCGGCGATCCCTGAGGGAGAACATCCGACACCTGACCTCTCTGCCAGATTTTTCCGGCCACTTTATTCAGGAACACTGATTGTTGCAGGAGAATATACCCGCGAAAAAGGAACCCAGATTTTAAAAAGCGGGCTGGCTGACCTTGTCGCCTTCGGACGCCCCTTTTTAGCCAATCCTGACCTGGTGGAGAGATTCAAAAAAGGAGCTGCCCTCAATTCGTTTGACCCGGCAACATTCTATGGCGGAGGTGTTGCAGGCTATACGGACTACCCTGTCCTGGACTGAGTCAGACGGGTAGCCTGTCCGGCCCCATTCCCTCGATGGCGGGGTTATCAAAAAATTTCATCCTCAAATCCTTTTCATCTCCGGTCACCACTCCTGAAGGAGCGCTGACCGGAGCCTCCTGATCCTTAAAAATGCTCTCCCGATGAAGAAACCAAAACCTCTGCTATAATAGGTCTTCCCTGTCATCACGGCCGGATTGTTCTGTCCGGGAACTCCGGAGACAGAAAGAGCCACACAACAAATGAAACAAACAAGATCCGATTTAAAACCATATGAAAGGGCTCACATGCCTGATTCCGCCAGAGACATTCCTAAAAGTGATGTCGATCGCCTTGCGTCCCTTACCGAACTTGCCTTATCAGGAGAAGGGATCAGTGAGGATGACGCATTATGGCTATTCTCCCTTCCCCAAGGATACTCGGAAATAATCATGGAGGGAGCATCACGAATAAGAGAGGCTTTCAGAGGCAATGCCATCGACCCGTGTACCGTAATGAACGCCAAGTCCGGAGCCTGCGGGGAGGATTGCCATTTCTGCTCCCAGTCTTCCCATCACTCCACCATTTCGCCTGAATTTGAAATGGTTTCAAAAGAAACAATCCTCCAGACAGCCAGTCTCGCAGTCCAGAATGGCGCAAGAAGGTTCTGTGTCGCAACATCCGGCCGTGGATTATCCGATCCGATTGAAGTCGAGTCCATCTGCAGATCCATTGAAACCGTCCGTGAAGAAGTCAAAGTCTGGTCTTGCGCAACGCTTGGAATTCTTTCCGGAGATGTTCTGGACAAACTTAAGGATGCCGGCCTGAACAGGCTTCACCATAACATCGAGACATCAAGGGAGTACTTTGGAAATATCGTGACAACCCATCAGTGGGAAGACCGGATCGAAACCATCAAAAAAGCTCAGGCGAGAGGCATTTCTGTCTGTTCAGGCGGGATTTTCGGCCTCGGAGAATCTGAACGTGACCGGGTTTCAATGCTTCAGACACTCCGTGAACTGAACGTCGACTCCATTCCGCTGAATTTTCTTGTCCCTATTCCGGGAACCCCCCTGTATGACGAAGGAGCAGGAATCGGGGCGGAAGAAGCCCTCAGATCCATCGCTGTCGCCCGCTACATGCTCCCCCAAAAAGAGATCAGGATCACCGGAGGCAGGGTCCAGGCCCTTGGCGGCCGGCACCCGGAAATATTCAGCCATGGTGCTGACGGAGTCATGATCGGAAACTACCTGACGCGCATGGGCAGACCGCCTCTTGAAGACATCCGGATGATCAATGATCTGGGATATACCCTTTCCAACGATCCTCTCACAGGGGAAATGCCTGTCCATGCAGCAATCCATGACAACCCGGCTGAAGAGAAAACCGTGAACGAAGAATCCATCACATTCATGACGTTCAAGAACACGGAAACGCCCTGTGATACAGCCTCCTGAGAAGATGAGTCCGACACCCCCAATTTCCGGCATGGATCAAGGTGAGCCAGCTGAAGCCCTCTATAATGTCAGGATGCGCACATCTGTCAATGGAAAGCACTACTCAGGAGGAGAAGAGATTCTTCCCGAAAAAGATATCGAGGAGGGTGTCGCCAGACTTTTCAAAAGAGGATTCGAATCTCCACCACGCAATCATCGGGCAGAGATCTCAATCTCCCTCAAGGTTGACGGAATCGCAGCGGAACAGATCAGGAAATGGGAACTTTTGCCTGTGCGACAGCTCGAGTCAGACAATGAAGAGACGACGAAATCTTTCATCAGATCGTTTCTTGCCCTCTCCGTCAAAGAGATTTCTTCCGAACCCGAAAAATCGGTTCAAAATATTCTCGACTATATGGACTCTTTTCAAAAGCCCTGGGCTTCTCCGATGTGGGGGGCATCCCTTCTCGCTCCTTCAGGAGAAATCGTTCCGACCTCCGATCATGGAGTCAGAACCACACATATTGGTATCCGGACTGAAGCCAGACTTGATCTTTTAACGTTTGCAAACTCAAGCGGAATATCCGGCAGACGATTTCCCGAAGCGCTGATGCTGGCATCTAAAGTCATTGCCCAGCCTCTCGTTCATCTTGAGATATGCGTATCCGACGACCCATCCTATACGACAGGATATATTGCCAACAAAAAAACTGGCTACATCCGTCTGCCCCATATCAAGAAAGCCGGATTGACAGGAGGAGGAAGAATCTATCTGTTACACCATTCTCCTGACACTGAAGAGTTGGCTGACCTGCTGTCCGAGCTTAGGGGAAGAGCTTTTCTGTTTGACAAGGCTTCGCCTGTTTACCCTCCACAAAAACTCACGGACCTTCTTTTTACTTGCGAACAGGAGCTTAAATGCCCTCATCCGATACATTCAAGTCCAGGATAGAGTCAAGACTTTTTGAACTTGATGCAGCCGGCCGAAGAAAAAGGCTTCCGCAATATTCGTTGCGCCAACTCTCTTCCAACGACTATCTGGGTCTCTCCCGCCACCCCGAAGTCATAGAGGCCATTGTCAAAACAACCGCCGCTGAAGGCTCAGGATCGACAGGTTCCCGTCTTTTGTCAGGAAACCATCCCCTGAATGCCTCCCTCGAAGAAGCAATCGCAGATTTCAAGGGCGGGAGCGCCGCCCTTGTCTTCTCAACAGGATATCAGGCAAACATCTCCATGATGTTGACTCTCTCAAACATCTACCCCTTTGTGTATTCTGACAGTCATATTCATGCATCCCTCATTGACGGAATCAGGCTATCGGGATCCAATTGCCAGATTTTCCCCCATAACGATACTGAGGCATTACGGTCAATGCTGGAGAAAAAGCCCTTGGGCGAGCCCTTCGTCATCGTCACTGAATCACTTTTCAGCATGGATGGAGACCGAAGCCCGATTGCAGCCCTTCTTAATCTCTGTGATGAGCACGACGGAATATTGTTGATCGATGACGCCCATGGAACAGGAACCCTCGGGCTAGAAGGACGGGGAGGGCTCGAGCATGCATCGCTGGCATTCAATCCTCAACGTGTTGTACTGACCGGAACATTCTCCAAGGCTTTAGGAGGGCTCGGCGGGTATACAGTGTGCCATCCGCTCATACGGGAACTGACCATTTCCCTGGGAAGAAGTTTTATCTATACGACAGCGCTTCCTCCCGGAATCCTTGCAGGAAATATTGCGGCACTTTCTCTTCTCGACCAGGACCCGGATCTCGTCTCCAAGCTCAGGACAAGAGTCAGAAAAGTGAGGGATGCAATTGGCCTGCCTCCCTCACCCTCACCCATTATTCCGATCAGGGGTCCTATTGAAAAACTTGAGCTGATCGCAAGCTCACTCAGGGAAAAGGGACTTTTTGCTCCTGTTATCCACCCTCCCACCGTGGCGGATGGGGAAGAATGTATCCGGATCTCCGTCACCAACCACTGGGACGACGCAATAACCGAACAGCTTTCGGAAAGTGTAAAAAACGCCCAGCTATTTCAGTGATCGAAATTACTCTCCCCTGTACCCAAAGGGACCGTTATAATAGATTGTGACGGTCCCGAGTGGCGTGAACGTCTGAGGATAATTGGACTGGTAAACAGGAAGGGCAATCCCGGCCCCCCCCAGGTTACGGTCACAGCACCTTCATTCGGCCAGGAAAACTCTATCGCCGGGTCTATCCAGAAAAAAGACCATGCCGGAGCATTTGCCGCCCCGAAAAGGCTCTGTCCCGACTGACTTTCCCCAAAAAACTCAAGGACATAACCTGCCCCCCACTTATCATTTAATACATGTTCCAGGGCTCCGGCATAATAGAGAAGGTTCCCATTCAAAACAGACTGGGAGGAAGAGGTAACAGACAGACCATTATTAAAGGTAAATCCGGGACCGACATCGGTCGGATTTTCAATAATATCCCCAACCTGGAGATAGAACATAAACGGCTTGAAATGTTTTCTGACAATGACATACAAGCCTTCGTTATAAGTCCCGTCACCAGTCTGGTCCACACCATAAAGCTGGGGATTCAGATTCAGGAAGTGCCCCGTGGGCAGGGTAAACTGCCCTTCGATCGTAATAGCTGGTCTTGCCAGGAAGTGATAGACATCAGCGTCCGATGTCAGCTGCCTCTTTACCCACAGAAGAGTGTCCCCCATTCCGAAACTGTTGATTGATTGTCCGACAGGCGTTGTTGGAGCGCTTCCATGATTTGAGACAAAAGGAATAGACATATCGAACTCCCAGTTCTCCATCAAACCGATCGAAATTCTCTCCGGCATCGAAAGGGATGAAAAACCCAATCCTGGCTGAATATAATCGAACCAGTATGGTTCAATAAAAAAAGACCCTACCGGCTCCACTTCCGCCGTCCCTGTAAAGTTTGGGCCACTAGTGTTCGGACCCCATGGCAAATAAGCAGGTTCAAGCGGCTCAAGGTCCGGAATAAGGTCCTTGTTACGATCTTCCTCATAGGCTGATGGAGGAGTCAGACCCAAAGGAGGATCCTCCGCCATCCCGGGTCCGGGCATCAGCATTTGCAGCAAAAAGACACCGGACAAAAGAGCAACGCTCCTGAAACGCCACCCAAAATGTTTAGCCATTTCGAACGCTCTTCAAAGAGCTGCCTGACGTCGAAAGGCGAGAAAGGTAGATCGCCGCAAGCCTGTCATATGGCCTCTCCGACAATATTTCGGAAAACAGGAGTTTTGCAGAGTCGCGATGTCCCGTCCGGAGATCCGCGATAGCGAGGATCATCCGAAAACCTTTTGGCCATGGATGTGCTGAGATCATCGAGAGGAGAGTAACCCTGGCCCGTTCATTTTCCCCTTCGGCCAAAAAAAGTCTCGCTGAGTTCAGGAGAAGAAAATGGTCGGATGGGTTGACTGCAAGCCCTTGGGAAAGATCTCCCTGAGCCTTCCTGTAATGATGAGAGAGAAAGTCCAGATATGCGAGGTCATTCCATGCAATCGAATCCTGGGGACTGATTTTCAGGATCGCGCAGAGATCGATCCTTGCCTTCTGAAGATTGCCGGCCTTTTCATCCTTTGAAAAAGCTCCATACAATTCCTGCCTTGAAGAATACGGGGCCGTAGAGCAACCAAGCATGAGCGAAACGGTCAAAAACACCAATAAAAAAGAAGCAGTCCGATTAAAACACCCAATCAATTTACTTTTAAAAAACATTACCCCCCCTTGATTTAAAACATGACACACCATAAGAATATCGGCCAATCATCTTTCTGAAGTCATAAAGGTGATACTTTATACCAATGATACTTTGTATCGCAACAAATCAAGTAACCATATTGATAATGACTATCGTTTTCAATTACTCTAAGCAGCAAAATGGGTTTTGTCAACACTGAAAATAAAGAAATTTGAGGTAACGCGATTGGGACGGTCAAGAAAGAGTAGAGTTGCATCCAGCGGGGATTTGTCGCAGGAAAATCAAGAAGAGAGGCAGGAAGAAATCTTCCCGCCTCTCATTGATGAGATCTATTCTGTGTGTCCGCTATCCCAGGAATCTTCCCGTCCAAGATAAGCTGGATGAATAAGATCGCGAATGGAGATCAATCCAACGACCTCATCATCCTCCAAAACCAGCAAATGACGAATATGATGCTTATCCATCAAATCCTGGGCATCATAGATTGATGCGTCGGAATTAATCGAAAGGACGGGAGCGCTCATGATCGTCGAGACAGTTGTGACATAAGGAACCCTGTCTTCGCCAACAACCCGCCGGACAATATCTGCTTCAGTGATAATTCCGACTGTTTTCTCGCCCTGCATCACCAAAAGGCTGCCCACTTTTTTCGTTTTCATGATTTCAGCCACTTCCCGGGCAGTGGTTGTCATTTCAACGGTCATCGGATTCTTTGTCATTACTTTTTTTACCATTACCATGCTGTCTTCCTCCCTTTCAAAGCAACCAGTATCGGAATAAAGAATTCATGCCAATTGACTCGATCACGAAAAGAACCCAACCAAGTTTAATGAAGTAAAAACCATCATGAAAATGGAATGCATTAAAAAACTTCTATTCCAGCAAAAAGCCATAACAAATTCAGTCTGTTGATCTATTCGTCGGGCATCTTTCTAAAATAGGTGCGGAGCCCCCGGCTCGCAATATCGGTCCCTTTAATACGCCAGTAACCACGGTCAATTGTCAGGGCAGCTACAGCTATTCGAGGGTTACCAACAGGGGCCATGCCCATAAACCACTCATATAATCCTTCCGGATGGAGTCCCGACAGGGTTCCGGTTTTCCCTGCCACAGATATCTTGCGAAGAATCGGGTCATGATGCCACCGAAAAAATGCCCTCCGTCCCGTGCCCTTGACGGTGGTTGAATGCATCATCGACAAGAGTGTTGATGAAATCTTTGCATCTGCTACAACCGCGAGTATCTTTGGCGTTGTCCGGAAAACGACATTACCATCAGGCCCCTTGATGCTTTCAATCAGATGAGGCCGCATCATCACGCCACCGTTTGATAAGGCCCCGGCAATAACTGCAGCATGAATCGGACTGATAAGAACCTGACCAAAACCTGCCGCGCTCCTGGCAAATCCCGCCCGCTCCGATGGAATAACGGCAGAACTCATTTCGAACGGAACATCCGACTCAATTTCCTTGTTGAATCCAAAACGGTCTGCCATAGCCTGAAGATTCTCGGGCGTCAGGTATCGCAATGCAATCTTGGCGAAAATCATGTTAACAGATTTTCCAAGAGCTTCTGTAACAGACAAATGGAGGCGATCCCTTCGCCTGTTGTCCGTCCAGTAAGTGGGTCCGATGCAGTAGAGACAGCCATGAAAATAGATCTCGGTATCAGGATTGATCTTTCTATTCTCAAGCGCATCTGCAGTAGTAACAACCTTGAACATTGACGCTGCAGGGTATGATGCTTTCTGGACCAGCGTATCGGACTCGGTTCTCCCCTGGCTTCCATAAAATGCTAAAAACGCTCCCGTCTTGGGCTCAACAGCAACAAACATTCCATACGGCACCCTGTTTCGAATCACAAATCTTGCAACATCCCGCTGCAAGGATGGACGGACAGTCCAAGTAATGACATATCCTTCGTCTGTCCTCGTTTCAAAATGATTCCCTACAGGGGTATGAAACGACGGGAGAAAATCGGGGTCAAGAACAGGAAGATCCGAAACAAATCGAATAGCAGGCCGCCCCTGAACATTCAGAACATCAGGATGGCCGGACATCACGGATTGAACAATCCCTGATCCTGCAGGAACTGATGCGCCAACGGAGCCGGCAAGCAACGGAGGAAGCTGCGACTTGGGCAGGCTGACCGATGCATTTGCAACAGAGGTCTGAACCCGGGAAACACCGCCATGGGTTGGCAATGTCCAGAAAGAAACAAGAATAAAAAGAGAGAAGATACGCTTTCCCAAAGTCCAGGAAATGGGATTATGGACGATGCTGAGCAAGTGGACCACTCGACGGATCAATGGACAATACCCCCCAAGCTACCTGCGCAAATCACACCATAAATCACCACGCAGGCGAAACATCAACTAACAAGCGACCAAATGACTCGCTAAAACGATCTATGCAAATGAATGCGGGGAGATATTAGTCCATCACTCTGGATTTAGCAAGAACCTTAAAGCATTTTGAGAACCAACGAATCGCTGGATAGAGCTCTTGGCAAAAGACTCTAATGAGCATGTCCGCTGGACTTCAGCACAATATCGTCTCCGTTGAGACCCAGAATCTCAAGAGATCCTATCCCCGGAGGCAGAAAAAAAGACCCGTCATGAATAAACTTTCCCTTGTCGAAAATCTCTCCCGTCATTGAGCGAATCAACAGAAAAAGAGAAGCAACAGACCATGTCTGGGGAGAGCAGGACGTGGGATAGAGGACAGGCCCCGAAGATTCCTCACGGTCAAAACCACAGATCAATTCCGGCAACCGATAATCCCGAAACATCGAGACCCCATCAAGATAGGCTTTGGAAAGTTTGCCTAACTCCATCAGAAATCCCGACCGGGAGAGCCCCGCCAAGATCAGCCCGTTATCATGAGGCCAAATAGAACCGTTGTGATAGGAAACAGGGTTATATCGGGCCTCTTTTTTTCCGACAGTCCGGATTCCCCAGCCACTGAACATGTCCGGGCCCAACAAAGTCACTGCCAGTTTTCTCGCCAGCTCTTCAGGCAGGAGTCCGGTCAACAGCAAATGCCCCGGATTAGATGATGCTATCGCACAGGGTTTTCCGTCTCCATCAATGGCCATGGCAAAAATATTTTGTTCGTCGAGCCAGAACTTTTTGATGATATTGTCTTTCAGCTCCCCTGCCCTTGTCTTCAGAATGATCCCGAGAGAAGGGTCCCCGAATCGCTCTGCAAGCGGTGCAAGCATCGACCAGGCCCAATAGAGATATCCCTGGACCTCAATCAATGCTATCGGATGCCTGGCGATGCTCCCGTCTGCATGAAAAACCGAGTCCGCAGAATCTTTCCACCCCTGATTGACAAGTCCCCCTTCAGGATCTCGTTGATAAACCAGAAAACGGGAATCAGGGTGAAGGCCATATTGATCGATCCAGGCCAAAGCCTTCAGGATGGAGGGCCAAAGTGATCGCATGACATGATCGTCACCTGTACGCTGATAGTACTCACACGCAAGAACAATGTATAAAGGGGTAGAGTCAATCGACCCGTAATACTGGCCAAAAGGAACCTCTCCAAGATTGGAAAGTTCTCCAGACCTTTCCTCATGCAGAATCTTTCCGGGCTGGGCTGCCCTGAAAGGAGTGATATCCGTTGCCTGCCGTTTTTCAAGATACCTCAAAACATTAAGAGCGATATCAGGACGGGCCCACAACATCGAATACGCCGTAATAATTGCATCCCTGCCGAAAAAGGTCGAAAACCATGGCAAACCGGCATAAGGGACTTTCCCTCCGGGAGGACCGGTAAAGAGCATGTCAAGATCCTGGCACGCCCTGTCGTAGGCATCAGAAAGCACCGGGTGGTCGGTTTTTAAAACGGGCCACTTCTTTTGATCGTCCTGGTTTTGATTGCGCATTTCTTTTAATACGGACGGAAAGGATGCCAGAGATGAATGATGGACATTTAACAGAGGAGAAGCCCCGGAAACAGATTCGGACAGTGCCACGACAGGCTCAATAAAACACTCTTCTCCCGGAGGAAGATCTATCGACCAATGCAGCTCTTTTCCTGACTTGGAAATATTGGATGGAGTCATCCCCGCAAAAGATATGACTGATTCCCGCAGCAAGTCATCCTCCCCCATGCAGGAAATTCTCAGAACACCATCACAAAAAACTCTTTTGACCTTCCGATGCGGGGCAACCGAACTGACAAACCCCCTGACTTCAAACATGTCGGCAAAGTCAGCATCAATAAACAACACCAAATTAAAGGCTCGCCGAACCCTTCCAAAATTGCTCACGGAAAATCGTTCTCTCATTCCATCCGGAAACAGAACTCTTTCCAGATAAAAGGAAACTGCCCCTTCCGCCTCTTCTCCGGAAGAAGATGCAAAAGGAATGTACTGGCGAAAAAAGGAAACACCGTTTTCCGGCTTCCCCAAAGGCTCAAGATTCATGGGGTAGAGACTTGGCGTTATCCATTTCCATCTCGAGACAAAGCGCATCCCATGCCAAAATATCCCGTAAAATGGTTTGACCTTGGCATCAATGGATCCGAAGACATCCCAGACACCCAAAAGGTCTTCTTTTTTAAGCAGACGATCCTCTGGACCAATCGCTCTCGAAGAGATATGTGTCCGCTTGCCCCGCGCCTTCAAAAGATCCTCCTTGCTGCAAAAAGAGTTTTCCAACCCGCAAGCATTATTGAAGAAGGGTCGAGCACTAGCCCACCTTCCTGCCCAAAAAGACTTTCCATTTTAAAAAAAACACTCTAGAATGACCTCATCATGTGGTCATCAAAAGGTCTCGTCATTTCATGCAGATGTTCGCTCGGTATGCTCCTTAGCATGGAGCATATAGGAAGATCATCCCGGGAACAATCAATAACAATCGGCGGTGAACCTCCGGCGGCTCACTTTCTGGTCGTTTTCATAAGCAAATAGCCCTTCAATAAAATTACACTGATAAGGAATACAGATGTCCGTCTCCAGAGGGTTACTCAGCATGACAGGCTTCGGAGAGGCCTCAACCCCGTATCCGCTCGACAAGTACAGGCTTTCGGCAAAATCTCTTAATCATAAAAACCTTGAAGTGATCCTGAACTTTCCGAAGGAGTGGGAACATCTGGAGGTTGCTACCAGACGAATGGCAGCATCTTTCCTGACAAGAGGAAGGGTCGAGATCACCGTTTCCCGGTCACCCCAGCAGCAAATGACTTCGACTCCCATCTCTGCCGAAAAAGCGACAGCAATTTATATCGAGCTCTCCCAGATTAAAGACGCCCTGGGCCTCAGGGAGCCCGTCACATTGACGCATATCCTCACCGTAATGACCCGGGATGGAAACATTCCCCCTCCTCCTGTCGATCCAGAAGTGGCGATGGGAACAATAGGCGAACTCTTGCGGAAACTGAAGGCTTCACGGGAAGATGAAGGACAGGCTCTTACAAAAGTTATAGATGGGCTACTTCTTGAAATCAATGAATATCTTCGTCTGATCGGATTAACCAGACCCAAGGCTATCGAAGAAACAAAAGCGGCATTTGCCAAAAAAATTTCCAGTCTTCTCCAACAGACAACAATTCTTGATGCTGGAAAAAAGGTTGAAGAAGAGGCGCTTCTCTACTTGTCGAAAAAAGACAATGAGGAAGAGTGGCAACGATTCAACATTCACATGCAACGTTTTCGCCAGGATATGGACTCGGGCGGAGCAATTGGAAGGTCACTCGACTTTCTTGCTCAGGAAATGCAAAGGGAGATATCAACTTTTATCACCAAGGAAGCCAATCCCCTTGTCTTCCAGCCTGCAATGGCAATCAGGACGATCCTCACCAAACTGAAAGAACAGATACAGAATGTCGAGTAGAACACAGGCGTTTGTCAATATTGGACTTGGAAATGTTGTCGCCATGGGACACATTATCAGCATCGTGGGTGTCAACTCCGCGCCTGTCAGGCGCATGAGAGAAGCTGCCCAGGAAAAAAACCTCCTCATTGATGCATCTGAAGGTCGCAGAACCAGATCAGTCATTATCATGGACAGCGGTCATATTATTCTGTCGGCACTTCAGCCTGAAACATTGGGGAACCGGATGAATGGCCGGGAAGAAGAATCTGACGGTGGCGATTCTGAATAGGGAGAGATTCCCATACATCAAAGATAAGCCGAAGGAGTTATCGTGCTGTCAGACGGACTAAACCAGATAATCTACGGAAAATCAGTCTTCAAACCGATTCTCTTTGTTGTCTCGGCACCTTCCGGAGCCGGAAAAACATCGCTTTGCAAGGAAATCGCCAAGAGGACTGACCGGATTCATTATTCTGTCTCTTATACAACCCGGGCCCCAAGACCGGGAGAAGTCAATGGAATCGATTACTACTTTGTCTCCAGAGAAAAATTCCTTGAGATGAAAGAGCAGAACCTCTTCATCGAATCCGCCGAGGTTTACGGTAATCTCTACGGAACATCAAAAAAGACTATTCTGGACTCTTTTCAGTCTGGAAAAGACGTCCTTGTCGATATCGACATACAAGGAGCAGAGCTTATCAGGAAAGATGATTTTGGCAGTGTTTCCATCTATATTTTGCCGCCATCGAGACAAATTCTTGAAGAACGATTGACAAAAAGAGGGCAGGATTCGACGGAAACACTCTCGAAACGTCTGGACAAAGTCCGCCAGGAAGTTCATGCTTTCAGCCTTTACGACTATCTGATATTCAATGTCGATTTTAGGCAGGCAACAGATGATCTTCATGCAATCATTCTCAGCGAGCATCATCGCAGGAGCAGGATGGAAAGCTTTGTAACCAAAGACTTTCTGCCTAAATTTGAACAGGAAAGTCCGCTTTTGACCAAATCGTCGGACGATCAGCTATAATCAAAAGTGTGTTTTTTAATTCCGAGAAGATAAAGGAGTGTACAAAAATGAATGACCTGATCACAAAACCAATCGACTTCACCCCTGGAATCATCGACAGCCGTTACAGGCTTGTGATCGCAGCCGCAAAAAGGGCACGCCAGTTGATGGAAGGATCCAAGGCAAGAATTACCCATCACTATAAAAAAGAAACAACCAATGCGATTGAGGAAATTCTGGCCTCAAAAGTTGAGATTGTCTATGGACAAAAGGCTCTGGAAATCGAACAAAAGCGCAGGGAAGCACTTCGGGAAAAAATGCGCCATGATGAACGGTTCTCCTTCTCGAGAGGTTATGCAACAGAACCATCTGAGGTTCTTCATGCAGACCTCCAGACCTACGCCGAGCCCGAAGGACATGCGGAAATTGAGGCAGAAGAGCCAGAGGATAACGACAGCTCGGAAGACTAGACCTTGGCAGCAAACACTGTTCGGGAAAAAAAACTTGTTATTCTTGGGGTAACTGCCAGCATCGCTGCCCATCGTGCCCTTGACCTTATCAGACTGTTAAAGGCCGGAAACTACGATGTAAAGGTTGTGGCGACCGAGAATGCTCTCCACTTTTTCCCGAAAGAAACGGCTGAAGTTTTTTCAGGCAATACCCTTGAAACCTCCGCCTACGGTCTGGGGCCACGTGTTTCCCATGTTGAATGGGCACAGGGAGCATCGGCAGTATTAATTGCCCCGGCATCGGCTGACTTTATCGCTAAAATGGCCCTTGGGCTTGCAGATGACCTCCTCAGCACGATCTGCCTTGCTTCATCCGCCAGAATCCTTTTCGCTCCCGCCATGGAAGAGCGAATGTACACCCATCCGGCTACCCGGGCACACCTGTCAACATTGAAAAGCTGGAATGTCCAGGAGATCCCACCAGAAACCGGATCGCTTGCATCCGGAAGGTCAGGTATCGGACGCATGGCCGGAGTGGAGACGATTTATGCGGCCCTGCAGAAGTCGATAGAGGCAAGCTCTTCTGATAGCCGGGATCTCCTTGGGAAAAAAGTCCTTATTTCTGCAGGACCAACTTTTGAACCCATTGATCAGGTCAGATTCATAGGGAACCGTTCCTCCGGGAAAATGGGTTACGCGCTGGCGGAAGCGGCCATTCGACGTGGAGCAGCCGTCACAGTCGTGTCCGGCCCTGTCTCCTTGATACCTCCTTCTGGAGCAAACATGATCTGCGTGGAAACCGCCAGGGAAATGCAGGATGCGCTCTCTATCCATTTTCATTCTGCCGATATCCTGATCATGGCAGCAGCCGTCTCGGACTATACGACTGAAAATTCTTTTTCACAAAAAAAGAAAAAAGATGGACAAGACTGGCACCTCCACCTGAAAGAGAACCCGGACATATTGGCTACATTGGCAAAATCCCGTCGGCCTGGTCAGACGATCATGGGCTTTGCTGCCGAGACATCACTTGTCAAAAAGGATCTTCAGGATAAACTCCTCAGAAAAGGGGTTGATCTGTTGGCAGCAAACAATATTTCAGAAGCAGGATCAGGATTCGGATCGGACAACAATACCATAAGCCTGATTGACCATGATGATTCCCTGTCTGAGGAAAAAAGCGGGAAAAAGAAAGACCTTGCAGACTGGCTCATCGATAAGATTCTGCTCCATCGAGCCCGATCGCTCACACAGTAAGACAACCGGGCCGTTTTTTCTCTTTTCCGTCACCAGGAGAAAAACAGTCAGAAAGCATTACAAACCCATTATTCATCCGCAAGTTCGTACCTTGCCAAAAAGATGGTGGATTGGTAGGATGCCCCACATAGGGTTCATACATCTGGACAGGTTTTTGTCCGCCGGACAATCCCCGCCACTAACCGGTAAAGACCAGCAGATCAAATGAGAGGCACATGACACCTGAAGAAATTTCCGCACTTGAGGAGCGCATTGAGTCCAATCCCAAAAGCAGGTCATTCCTTCAGCTGGCGGAGGCCTATATTGAACTTGGGAAAACCGATCAGGCAGAGGCCCTCCTTTCAAAAGGGGTAGAATACTATCCCTATTATCTTGCCGCCAGAATAACACTTGGTCAGGTCCAGATGGAAAAGGGACTGATCCCCGAGGCTATCGCAAATTTCGAATTTGTCTCGAGGACCATCCCTGACAATCTTATTGCCCAGAAAAGCCTGGCGCAGCTCTATTACGAAAACAATGAGCTTGAAAAGGCGAAAGAGGCCGTTACTGTTGCCGCATCTCTTTCACCTGATGATCCTGAGATTATTTCACTCGCCAATCAAATCAATGAGCGCAAGACACCAGAACCCCCTTTAGAAGAGAGTCTGCCCTCCAGCTATCTCCAGGAGCCCACTTCGCCTCCAGCAACAATGGAATCTGCTGCCGATGAGCCAGCGCCAGAGGAACCGCGTCTTGAATCTCCAGTTCCCCGGCAAATGGAAGAGGACTTTCTTCCAGAACAGGAAGAAACCCATTTTCAAACACCTCAAAATGACCTGATTCCCGAAAATGACATGGATATGCTCAGTCTTCTGCCAAAAACAGAAACAATGGGCGACCTGTTCATGGAACAAAAACGTTACCCCCAGGCAGAACATATTTATTCCGAGGTTTTGAAGACAAATCCGAACAACCTTCTGGTCGCCCAAAAACTTGCCTTGGCAAAAGCCCACTTCCCCCTCTCTGCATTGATCACGGAAAACAAGGCAGAATACCTCATTGAAGAGGATATACAGGATGAAGAGCCTTCAGAGGAGCCTGGGAGTATTCCAGAGCCAACAGTCGTTGTGCCCGAAGAACTGAAGGCTGCCGAGATTCCGCCGCCCTCACCCGAACCGCTCCTCCCGGAAACCGAGAAGGCTCCGGAACCAGCTCCCGTTTTTGTGGACAGACACATTGAAAAATCCACAGAGCCTGCCGCCAGCCTTCACGCCACCAACACTGTCACGGAAGATCCGGAGGATCTTGTCAACCGTATTCGTCAACGACTTCACAGAGATGTCATTGATGTTATATGGGCAAGCTCCGACGGCCTTGCCATTACGGGCAGCGAGAAGAATGACTCGGTCGAGACAGATCAGATTTTTGCTGGAGAAGGGGTAGAGTTCCTGCGCCAGATTACAGAACTTGGGTCAGCCCTTGGAAAAGGACATGTTCAAGACGGATTTATCTGGATGGATGAAGGGATTCTCTATTTTCATGATCAGGGAGACAACGGAGCACTCTTTATCTGGCTCCACCCCAACGCCAATGTCGGACGATGCCGATACATCATCGGGCAGGAGATGGGAACCTTGCCAGGATCCCACCACAAACAATGAACCACTCTATTCTTGTCCTCAATGGCCCAAACCTGAACATGCTTGGATCGAGAGAGCCCTCCATTTACGGAAAGGAAAGCCTGGCCGACATGGAGGCAAATTTGCTTGCCCTCTCCCGGGAACACGGACTTGGAGTCACCTTTTTTCAGTCCAACCACGAAGGGGCCATCATTGACCGGATCCAGGAGTCCAGGGACAATATCAGCGGAATCATTGCCAATCTTGGAGGGTTTACCCATACAAGCATTGCCATTCGCGATGCGTTTCTCACTTCCGGCCTTCCGGTTCTGGAGGTTCATGTCTCCAATGTTGCCAGGCGGGAAGATTTCCGCCAGGTCAATTATTTATCGGACATCGCGATAGGATCAATCTCCGGATTTGGCATTTTGGGATACCAACTCGCTTTTATGGCTTTTTTGAAGCTGTTACCAACTCCTCCTCCGTAACTGATTTATCGGAGGAGGGCAATCAACCCTTATAAGATCTTTGATCCAGGAGCCTGACTCATGGGAGTTATTGTAACAAACGAATTTCGAAACGGTTCACGTCTAGAGCTCGACAATGAGCCATACATCATCGTTGAATTTCAGCATGTCAAGCCGGGAAAAGGCGGTTCTTTCGTCAGGACAAAACTTAAAAGCCTGAAGTCCGGAGCTGTCATCGAAAGAACATTCCGAACCGGGGAAAAATTCGACGAGCCGGATATTGAAGAAAAAAACATGCAATTTCTATATACACAAGACAGTGACTACATCTTCATGGACACTGAAAACTATGAACAGATCTCACTATCAAAGGCAGAGCTCGGAGACCGGATCCTGTTCCTGAAAGAACAGATGATCGCGACGATTTTATTTTATCGCGGGAAAGCCATCACTGTAGATCTCCCTCTTTTTGTGGAGCTTGCCATTGCTGAAACAGATCCCGGCCGAAAAGGCGATACCGCTTCAGGAGGCTCAAAGCCGGCCAAACTTGAAAGTGGCGCTGTAGTCAAGGTTCCCTTCCATCTTCAGGAAGGTGATGTAGTCAAGGTCGACACCAGAACCGGAGATTATATTGAACGCGTCAAAACAGCTTCCTAATGTTTCTCATGAAAAAATCGAAAAACCTCCCCTGCATCCAGAGGGAAGAAAATGACAAATCCTGAAATATCGGAGCTTTTGGCTCTTCTGCAGGGAACAAATATTACCGTTTTTGAGATGGAGCGGGAGGGTCTTCGAATTCGCATCGAAAAACCTGCCTACCAGGCTTCCGCCGGAATGAAGTTGGTCGCAAGAGAGCCTCTTGCAGACCACCATTCATCAGAGGGGTTCAGGCAACAGGCACCGGTACCACCGGACAAAGAGTCCTCAAGAAACGTAACATCCCCGATTGTCGGGACATTTTATCGGTCCCCATCTCCGGATGCGGGGCCGTATGTTGAAATTGGAGCCACAGTCCGAAAAGGACAGGTTCTATGCATCATCGAAGCCATGAAGCTGATGAATGAGATTGAGTCCGAGTTCGACGGTATCGTGAAAGCAATTCTGGTGGAAGATGGGCGGGCAGTTGAATTTGGAACACCGCTTATTGAAATTGCGATCACACCGGAGAACGGATGAGCCGCCAAACACCTCCTTTCCAGAAAATCCTGATTGCAAACCGCGGAGAAATTGCAGTTCGAGTTATCAGGGCCTGCAGGGAGCTCGGGGTTCGAACCGTTGCCATCTTTTCCACCGCCGACCGGAACGCATTGCATGTCCAAATGGCAGATGAAGCCATTTGTGTCGGTCCACCCGAAACAAATTCCAGTTACAGAAACATCCCCAATATCATCAGTGCAGCCGAGGTCACTCAGTCAGAAGCCATCCACCCTGGATATGGATTTCTGTCAGAAAACGCCCACTTTGCTGAGATTTGTCATTCTGCGGGGGTGGTTTTCATTGGGCCGTCGCCTGAAAGCATTTCCCTTATGGGAGATAAAGCGCGGGCAAAAGCTCTCATGAGGGAAACGGGCGTTCCTGTTGTGCCGGGTTCGATCGGGGCCGTTTTGTCTGAAGAAGAAGGCCTTGAAATAGCCAATGAAATTGGCTTTCCTCTTATTATCAAGGCTTCCGCTGGTGGAGGGGGGCGGGGAATGAGGATCGTTCATGAAAAGGACGGCTTCTCAAATGCGTTTCAATCTGCCCAAACCGAAGCCTACCAAGCGTTTGGCTCCAGGGATGTCTACATCGAAAAGTACTTTATTGGTCCACACCATGTTGAGATTCAGATACTCTCTGACCATAGTGGCAACGTCATCGCTATGGGAGAGCGTGACTGTTCTGTCCAGAGGCGCCATCAAAAACTCCTTGAGGAAACACCTTCACCCCTTCTGACTGCAGGAGTCCGGGCAAAAATGTCCGAAACAGCGGTTATGGCAGCCAAAGCCTGTGGATATGTCAATGCAGGAACAATCGAATTTCTCGTTGACGATAAAAAAAATTTCTATTTTATAGAAATGAATACCCGCATCCAGGTTGAACATCCCATTACAGAACAGGCATTCAACTATGATCTCGTGAAAGCCCAGATTCTGATTGCGGCGGGAAGACCCGTCCCTGAAGTGAAAAAAAGTACCGGACATACCATCGAGTGCCGGATCAATGCGGAAGATCCGTGGACCTTTACCCCTTCCCCCGGAACAATCACCCGGATGATCCAGCCGGGCGGCCCAGGCGTCAGGGTTGACTCCTGGGTTACAACCGGCTCGGTGATCTCACCGCACTATGACAGCCTTCTTGCAAAAGTCATCGTGACAGGGAAAGACAGGGATGAAGCAATGGCCAGAATGAAAAGGGCTCTCTCCGAATATCTGATTGAGGGAATCAAGACAACAATTCCCCTCCACCTGACAATCCTCGATGATCCGGATTTTATCAAGGGAAAATATGACACTTCCTTTATTGATCAGATCATGACAAAGCGGGAGAAAAGAATCGCCGAGGAAACCCCACCATTCATCCAGGGCTAACCTCCATGAATTTTCCCAAGCTTCTCTATATCGCCGGCAGCCAGGACTTCACCGACAAACCATCATTTTTTTCATGCCTTGAGCACCTTCTCTCCGAAGGGCTTTCCTGGTTTCAATTCAGGGACAAGGCTCTTTCGGAAAGCGAACTTTTTTCGTGGGCTTCCGAGATACGCGACCTCACCTCCAGATACAGCGCCCTTCTCACGATCAATGACAGACCGGATATTGCCGCCCTCACAGACGCAGACGGAAGTCATCTGGGACAGGATGATATCTCTTCGATCATCTCCGATTTGCCACACAGACCCAAACCAAGCTTTCACATCGGCATTTCAACACATAATCTTTATGAAGTAAAAAGAGCGATCATCTTAGCTCCGGACTACCTCGGCGTTGGCCCGATCAACCCTACCGAAACAAAGACACTCGAACATGCGCCCAGGGGAATCGAGGGGATCATTGAGACCAGAAAAGTTACAAAACTTCCCCTGGTAGCGATTGGAGGAATTACCCCAAGTCAGGCGGGAGAGATTTTTAAAGCTGGAGCACAAACAGTTGCCGTGTCGGGGGCGATTACGAAATCCTCTGACCCTGCCAGAACAATGAAAGATTTTCTCTCACAATCCCGATAATCACCATACACAAATCCCCCAAACTCATCCTTCTGGACTATCCCTCCGGCTTAAAACGTGAGAAAAAATGTCAACCCGTTCTCCGAAAAACATCCTTCAAAGGCACGGCTCTATTGAACAGAGACAGTCTAAAGGCGATAATACAAAAATTGAGCTGCTGCAGGGGAATTTTCTCCAAATGGGCTTTATATATTGCACATCAAAAATTCATCGTACTCCAATCCACTCAAACCCGTTCCCACCCCGACAGTCATGAGGGAGCAACATCAGGAGAAATGTTTCATGCCTAGCAATCAAAAGTCCGCACCGTTCTCAAGCCGTTGGCCACTTATCCTGATTCTTCTGATTGTAGGGACGTTTCTCGTCTATATCGTACAGCACAAAAAAGCTTCCCGGCTGAGCGAGGAGTCTCCTGCTGCCCAACCGACTCCCCCAACCGCGACAGCCAAGGCTCCGGCGGTCAATACAACGGATCCGGACCTGGGCGTCTTTTATCCTTCCCAGGGACATGATCACTGGGAAATGTCTCAACTGAGAGGGTTCCATTACAACAGCTCGCCACCGACATCAGGTCCCCATCGTGAGGAGTTTATTGGATCCTACTTTCCTGATTCGCCAATGCCTGACTACATCCAGGTTCATCTGCTCGAACACGGAAACATCCTGATCCAATACAACTGCACTTGCCCTGACACCGTTTCAAAGCTTCAATCGATTGCCCGCTCTTTCGACACTTATTCTCCATCGATTGGCCTGGAAGAAGGAAAAGGGGTTGTTGTGGCAAAAAACCCGACAATCCCCTCACTCATTACCGTGACCGCATGGACAAGACTACTCACCCTGAACAAGGCTGACAGCGACAAGATCAGGAAATTCATCACAAAATGGCTTGGCAACAGTCAAAACAGCCGTCAATAATAACTTTGGAAGCGATCAACACAATTTCGCTTAAAAAGCTGGAGATGGTTTAGTGTTTCTGGTTCGACTGGCGCTGAAGCGTCCCTATACAATATTCGTGATATGCGCACTGATTACGATCATGGGTGTCATCGCCTCACAGAAGATGATTCTCGATATTTTTCCTGCCATCGATATCCCTGTGGTCAAAGTTGTCTGGAATTATCCAGGACTCTCCCCAACAGACATGGAAGAGAGAATGGTTCTCATATCGGAAAGAGCCTACTCGACCACCGTCAATGGAATCAGCAGGATAGAGTCTGAATCGATCTCCGGAACAGGATTGATCAAGATCTATTTTCACCAGGGTGAAAGCATCGCTGCAGCGATTGCCCAGATCAGTGCCGTTTCCGAAACTCTTCTGAGAATTTTCCCTCCGGGAACAATGCCCCCCAACATCATCAGCTATAATGCGGCC
>JAKBTA010000015.1 GCA_021844645.1 Nitrospirota bacterium | reverse complement strand
AACCCGATATTGCGGGCATAACGGATTATCAGGGAAAATTCACTTCGATCGTTGCAAGTGGTCCTGTTTTTGGCGTTCAGTTCCACCCTGAAAAAAGCCCGTTACCGGATGTTTCTCCTTTTTCCCAAAGTTTATTCCGGCTTCTGCTCCAGAAAACGACCCGCCGCCTTTCAAGCGTTTGACGAAGGGACTCTTGATTCATGTATCCCAACATCAAAACCCGACCGGTGGAAACGTCCTGTACGATGGCAGGAAGGAGCCCATCGGGAGGAAAAAGAATCTCGGGAATCATCGGGAATCACCGGACAAATGGAGCGCTCTCCCTGACCCGGAGTGGGCTCGAACCAAAGCTCCCTGATCAGACAGATAACGCTTCAGGTCCGGAAGGGAGACCTCCCCGAAATGGAAGAGGCTTGCAGCAAGAGCCGCGTCAGCGCCAGATTCGAATGCCTGTAAAAAGTCCTCCATCTTACCCGCTCCGCCACTTGCTATGACAGGAACATTGACCCGTTGGGAAACGGTCCTGATCAGGTCAAGATCATATCCGGACTTGGTACCGTCACGGTCAATCGCCGTGAGAAGAATCTCCCCCGCTCCTTTTGAAACACCCGAAGAGATCCAATCGAGTGCGTCAATCCCCGTATCGCGAGTACCCCCATGACTATAGACCCGGTAACCCGTCCCTTCTTTCCTGGCATCCACGGCCAAAACGACACATTGACTCCCGAAACGACGTGCGCAATCCGACAAAAGTTCCGGATTGGAAATCGCCGCAGAATTGACCGAAACCTTGTCTGCCCCGGCCAATAGAAGTTTTCGCATATCCTCCACTTGACGAACACCCCCTCCGACAGTTAGGGGAAGGAAAACTTTGGCCGCAGTCCGGTGGACCACATCCAACAAGGCTTCCCTGTCCTCCAGAGTCGCCGTAATGTCCAGAAGACAGATCTCGTCCGCCCCCATCCTGTCATAGAGGGAAGCGGTCTCAACAGGATCCCCCGCATCCCTCAGGTCGGCAAACTTGACTCCCTTCACCACCCTTCCCGCTTTCATGTCCAGACATGGAATGATCCTCTTCAAAAGCACTGCTAACTCCTTCCCTGCAAAAGCGAAAGTGCTTCAGAGAGATTCATGTCCCCTGTATAGAGAGCACGGCCGACGATCGCACCATCAATTCCCCGTTCCCGCAATTGCTGAAGATCCATCAGGGATGTGACACCGCCGCTTGCGATGACAGGCACCCGAACCGAGTGCCTGACCTCTTCCGTCCGGTCAAAATTCGGACCGGACAAGAGCCCGTCCCTGGAAATATCCGTATAGACAAATCCGCGGACTCCCTCCTCGGCCAGACGGACCATAACCTCAAGGGGATCACGGGTATCAACGGACAACCATCCTCTCAGGGCGATCGCACCATCCTTGACATCAACACCCACATAGAAACAATCCTGATGGAGCTCAACCATTTTTTTTAAAAAAAACGGATCTGTCAGCGCGGAAGTTCCCAGAATCAGTCGGGAAACTCCGGCATCAAGGTAATTCTGAGCAATTTCCGGAGAACGGATACCCCCTCCGGTCTGAACAAATCCGTCAAAAATTCGGACAATGGAGGAGATGATCGCAATGTTGACAGGACTTCCCTCCCTGGCACCATCAAGATCCACGACATGAAGATGGGTCGCGCCGGCTGCCTTGAATTGGGCAGCCATCTGGACAGGATCTTCCGCATAGACTGTTTCCCTGGAGAAGTCCCCCTGTGTCAATCGGACGACATGCCCGTTCCGGATATCAATCGCTGGATAAAGCTTCATTTTTCACCTTTTTGGCATTTGGCAAAAGACTCCAGGATCGCAAGACCTGCACTCTGGCTTTTTTCAGGGTGGAACTGAACGCCAAAAACAGGACCACTTGCAACGATCGAAGTGAATTCTCCCTGATAATCCGTTATGCCCGCAATATCGGGTTCTTTTTTGGCAACCACATGAAAGGAGTGCACGAAATACGCATCAAATTGGTCCGGCAATCCTTTCAGAATCTCGACTTCCCTTTTTTTCTCAATCTGGTTCCAGCCCATGTGAGGGACCTTCCCCTTCATGGGATCAAAGCCGACAACTGATCCCTCAAAAACACCCAGCCCCCTGTAATGGCCGAACTCAAAACTTTCGTCAAAGAGAAGCTGCATTCCCAGACAGATTCCCAAAAAAGGCCTCCCAGAAGAAATCCAGTCCAGAATGACCCGATCAAAGCCTCTCTCGACGAGGTTTTCCATTCCCTGGGCAAACGCCCCCACTCCCGGAAGAACGAGATGTGTCGCCTCTTCCGGAGGAGCCCCGGATGAAACCATGGTCACCGCATGTCCGGAAACCTCTAGAGCCTTGGAAACAGAGAACAGATTTCCCATACCATAGTCGAGAACAGCTGTCAGTGCTTTCTTGTCCGAGCTCACCTACAATATCCCCTTGGTTGAAGGAACGCTTTTTTGACGGGGATCGATCTCTGCCGCCATCATCAAACATCTGGCAAAGGCCTTGAAGATCGCCTCGATCTTGTGGTGAAGGTTCCTGCCGTAAAGGATTCGGCCATGGATCGTCGAGCGTGAAGCCACCGCAACCGCCTGAAAAAAATCCATGATCAGGTCCGGATCCATATTTCCCACACGCTCTCCACGCTCAAAAGGAAGATCCCATACGAGGTAAGGACGCCCCGAGAGATCGATCACCACATGTGCGAGAGATTCATCCAGAGGGGCAAAAAAGTGTCCAAAACGGGCAATCCCCACCCGATCCCCCAGACACCTGTCGACAAGTTCTCCAAAAACAAGTCCCGCATCCTCGACCGTATGATGAAAGTCCACCTCCAGATCTCCCTTCACGGACAGCTCTATATCCATATGTCCATGACGAGCAATCTGGTCGATCATATGATCGAGGAAGGGAATACCTGTATCCACTCTGGAACGACCTGTCCCATCGAGATTCAGCGAGGCGACAATTTGCGTCTCCCGGGTTTTCCTTTCAACGGAGAACGTTCTGTTGGCAAAGACTCCTGTTTCTGTATTCATGACCTTGTCCCTTCAGAAAAATGTCTCAAGATTTTCATAAGCTTTTCAATGTCCTCATGCGATCCAACCGAGATACGAACACAATCCTTCAGGAAAGGGTGGTGCGAAGAGACGTCCCGAACCAGAACTCCATTTTCCTGAAGTTTCGCAAACACCAAAGACCCTGTTCCAGGCCAGAACCGGACGAGAAGAAAATTTGTCCGGGAGGGAAAAAACAAAAGCCCTGGGACTGATAAAAGCTCTTTTTCCATCTTTTCCCGAAATTGGACCACCATTGCAACCGATTCCGAGAGAAGATGAAAATGGTCCCTGATCAAAAAAAGAGCCGCCTCCTGAGTCAGGGAGTTCAGATTATAAGGGAGACGGATCTTATCAATCTCCCGGATCACCGTATCTCTTGCCAGAAGAACCCCCAGGCGAATCGCGGCCAAGCCCATCTTGGAAAATGTCCGAAGAACAAGAAGATTGTCTGATTGACTCAGTGCCCCCACAAAACTCTCTTTATGGTAAGGGAAATACGCTTCATCCACCAGAAGTGAAAATCCCCTGTTTCGAGCAAGTTCGAGGAGGCGAAACAACTCGTCATGAGAGCAGGCCTGTCCGGTAGGATTATTGGGAGATGCCACAACAAGAACGCCTGGAATATCCTGGACGGACATCACCTTTTCCATGGCTTCAAGATCAATGGAAAATTCTTCTGTCATATCCACAGGTATGAAGGTCTTTCCCGCAACATGGGCGATCACCTCATACATGGAAAAGGACGGAACAGGGCAGATCACCGGCCCCCGGGTTGCCAGGAAAAGATTCAGGATAATCTCGTCAGATCCGTTTCCCAGGTGGATATTACCGCAAGCAACCCCCCAAAGGGCAGAAAGGGCTTTGACCAGCTCACTGGCTTTGTGATCCGGATACTGGTTGAGAGAAACAGAAGCCAACCTGTCGGACAGTGCGCCTCTTACTTCGGAGGGTAGAGGAAAGAAAATTTCCGAGGGATCAGCTCCGGACATGGAAAAAGCAGGTTCTTGGAGAAAGGGACTTTTCATGGTCCGGACATCTTCCCGGATCCAGGAGTTCATCAGATGGTCTCTTTATCGTTCAAACATGCCCTCTGAAGTGCGGACCTCGCATGTCCTTCAAGACCCTCAAGCCTGGCGAGCAAGGCCGTCATCCGAACCATGGACTCCTGTTCTTCCGGGCTCCCGAATCCTCTGATCAGACTGGTCCTTTTCATGAAGGTCTCAACCGACACAGGAGATGAAAAACGGGCAGATCCCGAAGTGGGAAGAACATGGCTCGGACCGTACATGTAGTCACCAAAAACCTCCGCACTGCTTTCTCCAATAAAAATGGCTCCCGCATGAGCCAATCGGGGAACAAGGGTCATCGGCTGAACCACATGTAGCTCAAGATGTTCCGGAGCGATCCTGTCGGATAACCTTAAGGCCTCATCCATTCCTCCAACGACCATGAGATATCCATAGCGGGAGATCGACTCGGTCGCAATGGCTGATCTCGGGAGGCTCCCGAGCATTTCATCCATTTCCCGGGCCGTCTCCTTTGCCAAAACAAGGGAATCGGTGAGAAGTATCGCCGACGATCGGGTATCGTGCTCGGCCTGGGCCAAAAGGTCGGCCGCAACCCAGCGGGGGTTGGCGGTCTCGTCCGCAATAATGACAACTTCTGTTGGACCGGCAATCATATCAATATCCACAAGTCCGAATACCTGACGCTTGGCTTCTGCAACAAAGCGGTTCCCCGGACCAACAATCTTGTCCACTCGCATGACACTCTCTGTTCCAAAAGCCAGCGCGCCAATCGCCTGAACTCCTCCGATACCGATCACCTCCGTCACGCCAGACAGGTGGAAAGCCGCAAGAATGGAGGGCGGAACCTCTCCATTTCTGGCCGGAGTCACACCGACAATATTTTTAACACCGGCGACCTTCGCGACAAGAGCGGTCATCAAAACCGTTGAAGGATAGGCTGCTGTTCCACCAGGAACATAAATACCAACACGCTCCAGTGGGGTCAGACGGAATCCGGCCTTTCCCGGGGAAGGAAGGTGGTCGTGCAATAAGGACAATGCGGAGACATGATAATCGCAAATTCTTTTTTTGGCTTCCTGAAAAGCTTCCCGAACATTGCCAGGAAGACTGTTCCAAGCAACAGGAAGTCTCTCAGGATCAATTGCAAACGCTTTCTCATCCCCTGAAAAACCGTCAAGAGAACTTGCCCACTTTAAGACACCGGCATCTCCCTTCGTGCGGACATCATAAAGAATTTCCCGAACGGCTTCCCTGACTTCCTGAGCATCAGCATCTTCCGAACGATCAAAAATCGGGCGAAGGAGATTCTCCGCCTCAATGGGAGAAGCGGGCGTGAAAATTCGGCTGTTCGCGGAAAAAATGGATGGATCACTCATTGGCCAAAAGACTCCTCAAAGAATGGGAAATCCTGTCAAGTCAGGAAGAGATAACGGGATCTTTCGGAACATGCGGGACAATCCTCTCAAGGAAAGATCTGATTGCCTGATTCCTTTGGGGCCAAGCCGCCCGACTGACAACGATCCTTCCTGTCGAGGCAAGGATTTCATCAACAATTTCAAGATGATTCTCCCGAATGGTTTTCCCTGTGGCAACAAGATCCACGATACGGTCGGACAACCCCACCTTTGGTGCAAGCTCAAGGGATCCATGAAGTTTCAGGATCTCAACAGAGACACCTCTGGACACATAATACTTTTCTGCCAGTCGAGGGTATTTTGTTGCGACACGGATCGGACGACCAAGGGGAGGCGGTCCTTCCTGACCGAGAGGTGCAGCCACAACCAGACGGCAAAAACCGATCTTCAGATCCAACGGTTCCAGAACGGGCCTGTCCTCCTCCAGAATCAGATCCAGACCGACAACCCCCATATGGGCCCCGCCATACTCCACATAGGACAGGACATCGGATCCCCTGACCATCAGTATCTCAAGGCTACCGTCCTCTGAAAGGAATGTCAGCTTTCTGCTCCCGGGGGAAAAGTCCGGGAAGCGATATCCCGCACTCTCCAGTATCTCCATCGTGTCGGTCAGGAGCTTGCCCTTTGCCAGGGCAAGCGACAAAGAACCCGTTCCCTTTCCCGAGCTTTTTTCAATTCGTTCCGAACGATTCAAAGAAATACCACCTCTGTCAGACCTCTTCACTTTCTCGCCAGATTTTCCCACCGACACCGGATAACTTTTCCTCGATCCTCTCATATCCCCGATCAATATGGTAGACCCGCTGGACGGTCGTTTCTCCATGAGCCACGAGACCGGCGAGAACCAGACCAGCTGAGGCACGAAGATCCGAGGCCATCACACATGCACCCTCAAGAGAACATTCTCCCCTGACAAATGCATGAGATCCCCTGACTTCAATGTTTGCACCCATTCGATTCATCTCCATCACATGGGTGAATCGACTTTCAAAAACGGTTTCTATCAGCGTCGACGGTCCGGTGGAAATTGCCATCAGGGGAAGAATCTGTGCCTGCATATCTGTGGGAAATCCTGGATACGGATCTGTCATCACCGTAGATCCCCGTGGAAAAAGAACTCGGGAAAGAGTGATCCGGTTTCCCGTTATTTCAATTTCCGCTCCCATTTCTTCAAGAGTTGCGATAATCGATGACATCTGATCCGGAAGCACTCCGGAAATGGAGAGGGGATCACCCATCAATGCTCCGGCAACAAGAAATGTCCCTGCTTCGATCCTGTCAAACATCACGTCGTATCTGGCATCCCCAAGTTCATCGACTCCCGTTATTTCCAGAACGGAGGATCCGATTCCCGTTATTTTGGCGCCTCTTGCCACCAGGCAATGGGCAAGGTCAGCAATTTCCGGCTCTTGTGCGGCGTTTGAGATTCTGGATGTTCCAGAGGCAAGAACTGCCGCCATCAGAATATTTTCAGTACCTGTCACCGTCGGATAGGACAAATGGATATCACAGCCAACCAACCCATCGGTTGACGCATCAATATAACCGTGATCGATGGAAATGCGGGCTCCCATTTTCTGAAGGGCATGAAGGTGCAGGTCAACCGGTCTCGCTCCTATCAGGCATCCGCCCGGAAGAGACACCCTAGCCTTTTTACGTCGGGCCAAAAGGGGACCAAGACAGAGGATGGAGGCTCGCATCACACGCACGAGATCATATGGAGCTTCGGTCGGAGTCAGATCCCGCTCGGAAAAGGAAATATTGCTGGCCCATGCCGCCCGGGAAGAATCATGACCTGCCTGAATTCCCAGTTGGGAGAGCAACTTTATGGCAGTGGTGATATCTCTCAGACAGGGAATATTCCCAATTGTGAGTCCCCCCCCCAACAAGGTTGAGAACAAAATGGGCAAAGCCGCGTTTTTGGAACCGGAAACAGGAATCGTCCCGTTTAACAGTTGCCTCCCCTCAATGCGGAAACGGTCCAATCTCTAATCCTTCCTTTCCCAGATCACAACCCGATCATGTCCTGCCCAATCGGATACAAATTCAGCCGGACCAAATCCTTCGATGAGAGCAAACGGTCCGGAGCTCTCAAAAGCCCAACGTTGACCGGCACCGATCTCCATCGCCATAAGACCGCCTGAAGCCACCCTGTAAGGAATGTCCGAATACAGGATTTGCCGGTAACAGTCGAGACCATCCTCCCCACCATCCAGTGCCCGATGGGGTTCATAATTTCGGACCTCGTCCATCAGGCTCATGATTTCTCCGGAAGCAATATAGGGGGGATTCGAGACAATCAGGTCAAAGGGGAGACCTGGCAAAATCGCATCATCCCAATTTCCCGCCAAGAGGCTTAAACGGTTTTCGAGAGATAGCCGCTTTCTGTTTTCCATCATACATTCCAGCGGCGCCGGCTCGATATCCACAGCGACCCCCCTTGCCTCCGGAAATAGCGAAAGAAGAGAGCAGATGATGGCACCTGATCCGCCTCCAAGCTCGAGAATGCTTTTGGGAGGACAGCCTTGTCTCCGGAGAAATATCTGCTCGATCAGGAGCTCTGTCTCCGGCCTCGGGATCAGGACACCCGGGCAAACCGAAAAAATCGTTCCGTAAAACGGAACGTTTCCAGTGATCAGATGGAACGGCTCTCTATTCCTGCGGCGAGCAATCCGTTCGACGTAAAGGTCGGCCAACTCCGGAGGCAATGGTCTCGGTCCATTGATCACAACAGACCCGACGCCTCCCAGAATCGATGCCATCAAACCCCTTGCTTCCCGATCAGGAGCATCTTCAAGCTCCAAAAGCATCCGGGTTCCCCATGATAGCCACTCATCAACCGTCATGGGGCGTTCATGGCCAGTAGGATGATCTACCATGAACGCCCCTTTTTTGAAAGAAAACGGACTTATCAGACATTCGCGATCAGACAGGAAACGGTTTCATCCAAACTGCTCTATCTCCCGAGCCCTCTCCTGTGCCCTGAGAGCTCCGATAAATGGATCTATCTCCCCCTCCATCACCTGGTCAAGCTGGTAGAGCGTCAAACCGACCCTGTGATCCGTGACCCGATTTTGGGGAAAGTTGTAGGTCCGAATCCTTTCGGAGCGATCTCCGCTTCCAACCTGACTTTTCCGATCAGAGGCGATAATCTCGTTTTGACGACTCATCTCCCTTTCGAGAAGTCGAGACCTGAGAACTTTCATTGCCTTCGCCCGATTTTTCAGCTGAGAACGCTCATCCTGGCAGGAAACCACAATATTGCTGGGTATATGGGTAATGCGGACAGCCGAATAAGTCGTATTGACACTTTGTCCGCCAGCGGATGAGGCGCAAAAAGTATCAATTCTGAGGTCCTTGGCATCAATCTGCACATCCACTTCATCTGCCTCTGGCATAACGGCAACCGTAACGGTCGAAGTGTGGATCCGCCCACCCGCCTCGGTAACAGGCACTCTCTGAACCCGATGGACACCGCTCTCAAACTTGAGCAGACTGTAGGCACCACGGCCCTGAACGTGAATGACAATTTCTTTTGAGCCACCGATTTCGGTATCGCTCGTTTCCATGATTTCGGCCTTCAGGCGATGCCGATCCATGAATCTCATATAAAGGCGACCCAGTTCACGGGCAAAAAGACCCGCCTCATCTCCTCCTGCACCTGCCCGGATCTCTAGGTAAAGATTTTTCTGGTCAAAGGGATCCGGAGGAAAAATCGAGTCCAGAAGCTTACCCTCGAGAGAAGCAATCTCCCGGGAGATCCGCTCTTCTTCGGCTCCGATCAGATCGGACATCGAGGGATCGCTCCGGATCTCGTCAAGATCGGAGCGCTCTTTTTCCATCTGGCAGAAACGTTCGTAAGCCTCTACAATCGAAGAGAGCTCCGACTGGTCCTTGGCAAGTTTCATATAGAGGGTATGATCCTTCGAAACCGAAGGATCCCCCATCTTACCGGTAATTTCCCTGTATCGCTCAATCATTGCCTCGATACGGGGACGAACCTTCTCGATCATGCCAGAGGGTGGCAAACCTGATCCCTTCTGTTCAGCTTACTTGCCAGCCTGACGATATCTCTTGTTGAAGCGATCGACACGGCCTTCAGCATCAATGATTTTCATCGTTCCTGTAAAGAAGGGATGACAGAGGTTACAAATTTCAATCTTCAGGTCGCCTGTGGTGTTTCTTGTCTCAAAGGTATTTCCACATGCACAGCTGACAGTGGCAATTTCATACTCGGGATGAATTCCTGGTTTCATGATTTTCTCCTAAAAAGTGACGATTTAATGAATGATGAAACGGGATATTACCCCTTCATCATCCGTTCAAGAAACTCCTTGTTTCCTTTGGTGCCTTTCATGTTCCCCAGCAAGTATTCCATATCATCCTGAGGGTTATTGGAATTCAGCGCCTTTCGCAAGATCCACATCTTGTTGAGTTCATCCTTGTCAAGAAGAAGTTCTTCCTTACGGGTTCCGGATCGTGTGGGATCGATCGCCGGAAAGATTCTCCTGTCAGCAAGATGGCGATCAAGGTGAAGTTCCATATTGCCTGTTCCCTTGAATTCCTCAAAGATAACATCATCCATCCTGCTTCCGGTATCAACAAGTGCCGTGGCAATAATGGTGATACTACCACCTTCCTCAATATTCCTGGCAGATCCAAAAAAGCGTTTGGGACGCTGAAGGGCATTGGAGTCAAGACCACCTGACAGAACTTTTCCGGAAGGGGGAGCCACGGTATTAAAAGCTCTGGCAAGACGGGTAATACTATCCAGAAGAATCACCACATCCTTTTGGGACTCTGCCAGTCGCTTGGCTTTTTCAAGAACCATCTCAGCGACCTGAATATGTCTTTGCGGCGGTTCATCAAAGGTACTGCTGACCACCTCTCCCTTGACCTGGCGCAACATATCGGTCACCTCTTCCGGACGCTCATCGATCAGGAGGACAATCAGTACAATCTCGGGATGGTTTCTTGCGATTGCCTTGGCAATTCCCTGAAGGAGGACGGTTTTTCCTGTGCGCGGAGGTGCCACGATCAAACCCCGCTGGCCCTTTCCGATCGGAGTGGCAAGATCCATCACCCTCATCGAGAGGTCATCCGGTGTTGTTTCCAGACGGATTCGCTCCATCGGATAAAGCGGAGTCAAATTATCAAAAAGAATCTTCTCCCGACCCGTGTCCGAATCCTCAAGGTTGACCTTTTCCACCTTAAGCATCGCAAAATACCGTTCACCTTCCTTTGGTGGACGGATCTGCCCCCAAACAGTGTCTCCTGTCCGAAGATTGAAACGGCGGATCTGGGAAGGGGATACATAAATATCATCCGGACCGGGAAGATAATTATAAAGTGGAGAACGGAGAAAACCAAAACCGTCCTGAAGGATCTCGAGGACCCCTTCACCATAAATCGTTCCATTTTTTTCGGCTTGAGCCTGGAGAAGAGCGAAAATCAGATCCTGTTTCCGCAGGTTGACCGCGCCTTCGATATGGAGTTCCTTGGCGAGATCCGTCAAATCGGCAATGCTTTTTTCTTTTAGTTCCGCAAGATTCATGAATGCCTCTCGCCTGTCAGAGCTCAAATTAAGCTTCCTTATTATTGAACAGACGTCAGATCGGGTGATGGTTGTCCAGCGATGGCCAAAAAACGGGCATCGCCGATCTATAACCGGAAAATCCACTGTCAAACAGGGATACCGGCACACAAGTCCCAAAAACCCTGAGGAGACCCTGGCTACGGGCGGCCACCGAAATACGACAGAAACTTCCTGAAATCTGATCTTTCAACAGAAAGTCTGATTGGTCATCTTGGGCAACTTCTCAGAATGTTTTGAGGGATATGGGAATGTTCCTATATAAAGTGGACCCGGGATCAGGGGGAAAACTGGGTTATAAACCTTAAAACAGCAGCTATCAACTATTTCAGGAGAAACGGACTAAAAAAACACATTCGGAGAAAACTACAGCAACGGGCACTTCATGTCAAGAGATCATGAGCAGGGAGGCAGATGACATGTCAACCACCTCCACTGTTCAAAAGAATGAACGCGTTATTACTTGGCGCTCAGGTTCAAGAGCTCTGGCTTCAGATTCCCGGCAGCCTCTTCCTTGACTGGCTGCTTGCCAACCCAGCTGGCACTTCCGGCAACACAATCCATATCATTTCCGCAGCCGAGACTTCTCTCATAAATGGCAGCTTCCCATGCCTGCTTTTCTGTGATCTGTCCTGCGCTCACAAAACCCACCATGGCGGGCTGGAGAGGGGATCCATTGGCGATGACCCAAAACATTTCGCCAGATGTTCTGACCTGTTCGAACTGCTTGTTGGTGAAATTGCGGGGAGCAGGATCCATTCCGGCGGCGCCAGGGCCGTTTCCGTCACCAGCAACACCATGACATGTATAGCAAGTACCGGCACCATTAAAAACTTCCTTGCCCTTCGCAATTGCATCAGCAGTCACGGGGAAAGGGGGATTCATTGCCTTGGCGGCGGCAAGCTGATCAGCTGGAACGCGTGGTTTCAGGATGTCGAGCTCACCAGCGAATGCCTGAGCTGAAGCGAAGCCAATCACAGCTGCACCCATAACAGCCATTGTCCAAATCCTCATGAATTAAGCCCTCCAAAAAAGAAAATAGTGATAGAATGTCACCCTAATGGTCCGATTGAACATGAGCCGACGGCTCACACCCTAAAAAAAACACTCTGCCGACCCTCAAAACCGGGCTTGGGCGGAACGTTCCTTCAGGGACATGGCTAATGGCACACATTTTCGTCAGGATCCCACAACATTCAACCATTCCCTCAAGTTGATGTCAAGCGCTTTCATCACAGCATGCTCTAAAACAGGAAAACGGTTGACCAAGGATGCCATTTCCATTTTTTACTCCATATTAAGGAGAAATGGTCTGACACACTATCCTATCAACTTTTTGAAAAAACTAGGGAGACCTGAACACTTGTCCGCGCATTCCCTTTCTTTGACCGCAGGTCAAGCGGGGATCAAGCGGGCGGTTTGGGCTTGGGAAGTTTTTCCTTGCTCCCTTGGCTTTCGAGATACCGGAAGACGGTTGTCAGCGTCGCTTCGCCGACGCACCGACATAGTAGGCCCGATGCCAGAAATACGGTTCCCGGTAGAACGGCTTGAGATGCTCCGAAAAACGGTTTCTCGCTCGTCTGGAACTCGCCGTTTTCAGATTGTTGATCGGGGTGGAGATATTAAGGGCCGGATGAATCTCCGACAAAAGAGGCACATGATCCGCTTCGCCTCCAACTCCAGCAAGGTGCAACGCCATTCCTCCAGAATGTCTCCAAAGGCTCCCTTCAGATAGTCGAGAAATAGCGGAGTGAGGATTTTTCTCCAGTACTTTGTCGCAAAAACAATATGCAGCTTAAGAGAATGGACGGCATTGGAGCTGGACTTGTTTGCTTGAGTTTCCATGTGAGTAAAGGTATCCTGCTCCCATGCAGACCGGCAAGCGCTTTCGCGCCTATCCCACTCCGCCCAGGAACAGATCCTGCTCCAATGGATCGGACACCAGCGGTTCATCTATAATGCCAAGGTATCGGAAGACCGGTATGACCGGGCCTTCGCCAAAAAAGCGGTCTCTCTTTCCGGAATACCCGTTCCCATCGATCAGGAGTATGCACGTTTCATCGGCCCGGACACCCCCTGGCTCCGGGATGTCCCCTCCCAGATCCTCAGAAACGGGGCGGTTCGCTGGAAACAGGCGATGGGACGATCCTTTTCCGGAATCGCCAGAAGACCCGTCTTCCAGAAAAAAGACGGACGGCAATCGGGCTGGATCACTTCCGAGCTCTTCTCTTTTCGATATAAAGACAAAACCCACACCAAGGAGCTTGTTCTCGGAACAAGAAAGTTCCCCCTGGGGGATCTGGTCTTCAAGGCCCATACCCCATATTCCCGTCCCTCCTCCCTTCACGTCTTGGTCGAGGCGGGGAAGAGGTTCGTCTCCTTCTCCTCGGACGACGGACTCCTGGCTCCGGATGTTTTCGGAAGAGGAGCTCCGGAGCAAAACGCTCGGTTTCGACCGGGGCGTGACGATTCCGCTCATGGCAAGCTCCGGTCGAAGAATCGATTTCGCCCCGATCCAGAAGATCCGGATGGAGAAGAAGGAGCGGGCCAAAAAACGCTGGCAACGAAAACTCTCGCGACAGGTCAAAGGCTCGAACAACCGGAGAAAGAGCCGGAAACGTCTGGCCCGGACCTTCGGATACGCAAAAGAGGTCCGGAAGGATGTGATCCACAAGGCCACCCGTGACCTCGTCTCGGAACCGGACAGGAACCTCTTCGTCGTCGAGGATCTCAAGATCAAAAACATGACGAGGAAGCCGGAAGGCAAACAGGACGATTCGGGAGGGTATGCCAAGAACGGAGCCCGAGCCAAGGCCGGACTGAACAGGACAATTCTTTCCTCCTGCTGGGGGCTGTTCGTCCTCTTCCTTTCGTACAAGTCTCTTGGATCCGGGAAGCTCGTGATCAAGGTCTCACCGCAATACAGCTCGCAGGAATGCGTCCGGTGCGGGCACATTCACCCGGACAACCGGCCTTCCCGGGCCGAGTTCGTCTGCCAACGCTGCGGACTAAAAGACAATGCCGATCACAACGCCAGCCGAGTCATCGCCCGAAGGGGGGTCCGGCTTCTTCTGGAATGGAAGATCCAGAAAAAAGAGATTTGGCGGTGCGGGATCGGAAAAGGGAAACAACTAGGGCGGGAACCGTCCGAAGTCAAAGCCTCCTTCGATTCCGATCAGACGCGAAGGCCAAAACGCCTTCGCGAAACCTCGGCGAAAGAGGACATCCGCTCGCGAGACCGGAAACACTTCCGGAAGCCGCAAAACGTTTAGGAGCAGGAGAGTTCATTGATCGCGACCTATTATGTCACGGATTCGCTGAGCCATGATTCCGGATCGAATCATCCGGAATCGGCTGAAAGAGTGAGATCTCTGAACACACTTTTTATCTCCATGGAGAAAGAGAGACTGACCACAATACATGAGATTTCACCTGCAAAAGACCTTTCTCTTTTTCGGCTGGCTCATGACCCTGCCTATATTGATTTTCTGGAGAGACCCCCAAAACCGCTTCCGATCAGTATTGATCCAGACACATCCCTATCCCCAGGCTCTCTTGCCGCCATGAAAGGGCTTTCCGGAGCAATCACCACAATCAACAAACAAATCGGTTCCAGCCAGAGAGCATTTCTTCTGGCAAGGCCACCCGGCCACCACGCCCGGCGATCAGCCGGAATGGGGTTTTGCCTTGTCAACACCATCGCCACTCAGGCGCTCTCTCTTCTCTCTTGGAACCCGACACTCCGGATTGCCATCTTCGACTTTGATGTCCATCACGGAAACGGCACAGAAGAAATTCTGGGAAAAACACCTGGAGTCCTTACCATCAGCACGCACCAGTACCCTTTCTATCCCGGTACCGGAAGCGGACGGGAGAATCATACTGGCCCTTCAGGAGAGGGGTTGCTGGATATTCCCCTCCCTGAAGGAACCACTGACGATGCCTATTACCGGACTTTCGAATCCTGCATCCTGCCTAGGCTCACCAGGTTTGCACCTGACGTGTTGCTCGTTTCTGCCGGGTTTGACGGCCATCGGGAGGATCCACTGGGGGGATTTCTTCTGACGGAAAAAACCTATCGGCATATAGGGAAACAGCTTTCTTCCGTTTTTCCGTCCACTTTTATTGTCTCGATCCTTGAAGGAGGGTATAATCTGAGGGCCCTGACAAATAGCGTCAGGTCTTACATGGAAGGACTGAACAGTTGACGACAACAAATCAATCAGCCCCTCACGATTTTACGCATATCCTTCAGACAACGATGCAAGGGTGGAAAGTCGTCGCCAGCCATATTCCGCTGATCAGGAAAGACCTTCCGGGCGCTCCCGGGGAATGGTGCTTCAACCCGAGGGAAGAGGACAGTGCCGGGATCCGCACTCTCGTTTCCCATTGGGATCGAATGGAAGAGGATCTCCTCCCCTTGCTCTCCTCGGCCAATCCTCTTCTCGGAGGAGAGATGAGGGAACTTTTACGCATTGTCAGGGCAAAGCTTCTCTTCAACGAGCGTAATCATCATTTTGTAGGTTATGCCCTGGCCAGCGATCCCACCGGCCAAGGCAGCCGTTCACGATTTATCGAATCGATGGAGAGAACCATCGCCCATATTGACAAAAGACTTTCGGAAACGTTTTCATCAACACCCCCAAATGACAAGAGGCTCCAACCTTGAGCGACCAGGATCACCCATCCCATCCGGATCACCAACAGACTGCCACCCACCCTCAAGTCCCGTCAGGGATTTGCGATGCTTGCGGAAAAGTTGGCGTCGACCTTTACAAAGTGAGTCTGGGAAAAGATTTTTTCAATCGCACTTATGACCGGTTGTCCCATACGGAAGATCTTCATCCAAAGTGGTTCTGTTCTCCCTGTTCGCTTGAAAAAGGCTATCAGCGGGATGTCAGGAATATCCATCAGGAGCTTGAAAAACTTTTGGCCGATGGGTCGTCTCTATTATCCGATGAGAAAACCTTGCTTCAGGCAATCAGCCATGTTGAAAAAATTGAATCTCATGTCAAAAGGGGCAGAAAGATCCATGTTCTTCTCCCCCCCAGGGAGGTTGGACTTCTCCTCATTGAACTTCAGCAAGCCCTTGCAGCAAGACTTCCGACAGAACACTCCCAATCTTGAAACGAGAGAGAGGCTTTTGAATGGATCAGGAACCCCAATCCGCCAGACGAACAAAAACGCCCGCTGAAATCATTTTGGAAACGCCAGGAATTCCTGATGAACTCAAAAAGAAGCTTCTCCCGATCATCTCCGCACTCACCAGCGGAGGAAGGATCATGGCGTCCCTCATCGCAAGAGGACCCTTGCTTGGTATTACCGGCTCAGCAGGAAAAGAAAACATTCAGGGAGAAGAGGTTCAGACACTTGACCGGATCGGACAGGATACCTTCTGCCAGTTACTTGGAGAAACCCAAAAAGTCCGGGAACTTCTCTCCGAAGAGGAACCCCTGCCAACCCTCTTCCCCCAAGCTGACCCCGATGGTCTCCTGATCGCCATGGATCCACTCGATGGATCCTCGAATATCTCGGTCAATGCTTCAATCGGGTCAATCTTTGCGATATTCAGTCCTCCCCCATCTTCAGATCGGGGAGAGATTTTTGGAGGAGACAAAAGGAAGCTTATTGCAGGAGCATACATTCTCTATAGCGCATCCACCTCTTTTGTGATCGCGGTCGATCAAAAAACCTACCTTTTTACGATGGACCCATCGTTTGGAGGAGAGTTTCTCGGGACAGGCGAACCACTGCATTTCCCCTCAGGCGGGAAAATCTACAGCACAAATGAGTCCTATTTTCCTCTCTGGGAAAAGGGTATCCAGGATTACATTACATGGGTCAAGTCCGGAAGGAAGCCTGTCATGACAAGCCGTTATATTGGTGCACTCGTGGGAGATCTTCACCGGAATCTTCTCAAGGGCGGAATCTACCTTTACCCGGCGGAAGGGGCTCCGGGAAAGAGCCATGGAAAACTCCGACTTCTCTATGAAGCTTACCCTATGGCCCTGATCTGCCAGTTCGCCGGAGGTATTGCCACAGATGGGAACCGCTCTATTTTATCAATCAAGCCAGGATCAGACCTTCATGCAAGAGTCCCCCTCATCGCGGGACCAATGGATCTGGTTTCCGAATTTCACACGAAAACAGGACATCCGCTGTAGTCCTCCAGAAAACGGCCAACTCACAAATGGAGGCCGATCGTAATGGGAATAAAAAAGAACGGACTTTCTCCATTGGGAAGCCCGCCCGGAGTGAACAGGGTAACATAGTCAATCTCCACTGCCACAAAAGACATATTCAGACCAAACCCCACATCCAGGTAAGCCGAGGAGGCAGTTCCTGAAAAGACATTTTTAACATCAAGACCGCTCAGTGCTCCTCCTCCATCGATTGCCAGATAGAGAAAGGTCGTCTGACTCCCCAAAAGCTTCAAGACAGGTCCCAGGGTGACCTCCCCCGCCTGAAAAGACCTGTCCCCGATTTGTCCGGGAAAGTCCTCTATGCCCAACATCATCCGAAATCCGATATTCTGGTTGATCCAGCTGTTGACAGAAAGACCTCCCTCATAGCCATTTTGGACAAACGAATTGATGGGAGTGATCCCCGAAGGTACTGGAACACCGAACAAGTCATTACGTGTTGGAAAGGTGACTCCGCCATAGAGAGTCACTCCCACTCCGTTAAAAGAGGGAGACGCGTCCGCTGATGGTGGCGGCGGACAAGCATCAGTGATCCATTCCCAGTCCGTTGTGGGGGGATACCCCACCTCCTCATCAGCCAATGGATCACACCCATCGGCGTAAGCAGTCCCTTCTGCTCCATGCAGGGGAAGGAAACAAAACACAAGAAAGAGGATGACATACGAATTCCACCAGCAAAGATCTGATTTTTTTCCCACCACTTGCCTCCATCGGAGGAACCGGAAAGGACTTAAAAAAGAACGACCTTTCACATTTTGTCATCTGATCTTGATTATCAGGTCATAATGGTGTGACAATCTAATGTTGACAGAAGACGGGAAAAATCATCCTGCGGATAGTCCGCAGTTCAAGGAGAACACAATGTCAGAAAATACATCAACCAATCAGGCCATTCCGGTTTTACACCAGTTCCAATCCACCATCATCGTCGAATGCGAACTCTGCGACGCACCCCAGATCATCCTCTCGGACCGGTCCGACGGTGTCATGATCTGCCGAAGCTGCCGGGAAGAAATTGCCCGGGACGATTTTCAGGGTTCAGACCACATCGACTAAACCCTTCTACCAAAATAACGTCCGATTCCCAAATGTCAGTGGAGACGGTAAGCCAATAGCCTTGGCCGAGTCATCTCTTCCATCGCGTAGGCAACCCCCTCCCACCCCTTGCCCGACTCTTTCACGCCTCCATAAGGCCAGTGATCGAGCCGGAATGTCGGGATTTCATTCACAAGGACACCTCCCATCTCAAGCTCCCCGGCCATCAGGATTCCTGTCTCGAGCGAGCCGGTCATGATCGAAGCCTGTATCCCGAATCGTGAGCCATTGACCCTTTTCACCGCCTCAGCGGGAGAATCGAAGGGGTTCACGGTAACAACCGGTCCAAAAACTTCTTCCTGTTCAATGGGATCATCCGCATCTGTCCCACTCAGGATAACAGGATGCAACATGGCTCCCAGCCGTTTTACAGGAAGAGAAGAAACCGCTCCCCGAGAAATGGCAGACAAGACCTTTTCATGAACTCGCGTGGCATGAGTCTCTGAAATCAGTGGACCCATCAGAGTCGAAGACGATGCAGGGTCTCCTATCCCCCCTTCATTCCCCATTTTACGAACCCTCTCCACAAACGTTTCAAGGAAACGGTCATATCGTGAACGGTCGACCAAAATGCGCTGAATGGAGATACAGATCTGACCGGAATAGGCAAATGCCCCGGTCATCAGACGGTCCACAAGACCTTCTTCGATCGCATCCTTCAAGATCACAACCGCCGCATTGCCACCCAATTCGAGAAGGACCTGCTTTCTCGGGACACGATCCCGCAAAGACCAACCGACCTCCGCTGAGCCCGTAAAAGAAATCACCGGAATTTCCGGAGCATCAACCATCAAAAGAACTTCCGGGATATCACAGGGAACAATGGAAAGTGCTTCCGGAGGAAGCCCCGCCGAAAGGAGGATCTTCCCAAGCGCCAGCGCCGAAAGGGCCCCTTTTGGAGCGGGCTTTACAACGACAGGACAGCCCGAGGCAAGGGCGGGCGCGACCTTGTGGGCAAGAAGATTCAGCGGGAAGTTGTAGGGGGTAATGGCAAGAACCGGACCGATTGGAACCCGTTCAACCATCCCGGTCATCCGTGCACCCTGAGGCACAATGTCACCCGGAATCAGCTGGCTGCCAAAATCCGTTGCCAACCTCGATGCCAGGAGAAACGTCGTGGCTGCGCGTTCAACCTCAAAGCGGGCGGCAGAAATCGGCTTTCCAACTTCACAGACAAGAAGGTTTGCAAGAGCTTCCCGGTTGACATCCAAAAGTCTCGCTGTTTCGGAAAGAATCAGAGAGCGACGGTGGCGGGTCATCGCCCCCATGACCCTGGAGGCATTCGAAAGACCTGACAAAACAAGGTCAATGGTCTTTCTGTCCCCAAGAGCATATTGCCATGGGTTACGGCCTTCCGGCCCCGGAATCATCTCCGTAAAAGGGACTCCGGTCTCCTGTTTCTGACCGCTTTCCCATTTTCCCCATAAAAGATAGGGGAAATGGCCTTCTTTTTTTTCCGGCAAAACTGACATCATCCGCAACTCCCCCGATCTTTTCGACCTGAACAATCTGAACCACTCCTCGAAGGGGGCGAAGGTTTATGATAGACTACGCCCGCCTGAAGAATTCAACGATTTATGAAACAAGCATACGTCGAAATGGACTCCGGTTGCCAGCTTGGCGAATGGATCCGTCGAGTGATAATGGTTGATCCTTGATGAGGATTTTGACCTTCGCGAGGACCAGTGGTGAAAACACCTTCCGCTTTTTCCCGGCATTATTTGGCCAGGAGGACCTTTTCAGAGTGCAAGGTTCTTTAGACAGGAGACAAACAGGCTTGAGACCCCCGGTAGGCTTTGACAGGATCACCCGAAAACATTCGACCGCAATCGATTCATTCCGTGGCTTATTCCAGATCGTCTTTGGACTGTTCCTTGTCATTTCACTTTCTGCATTCATGGTTCCCGTTCCAAAAGATAAGAAACCTCTGTTAACGCTTCCACTTCCCCCGGGTGTTCATCTTGACGACCATTTTCTGTTCGCCTCAAGAGATGGCCGAAAATTTCTCTTTTTTAACCCGGATGGACCAGCTGTTCTCCACCTTTTCAAACTTGACCATCCTATGGGGTCACAGCATTTTTTTCATGAGCAATGGATCAATCTTCCGATCCCATCACCCGAAACACTTTCCAAAATCAGCTCGATGGCCCTTGGAAGCCGTCTGGCCTACCTGGCGGGACTCAGCCCATCAGGAGAACCAATCCTCAGGGTCCTGAACCTGTCCCTCGATCAAAGTCACATTACAGGATATACGGACTTCATGCCAAAAAGCGGCAGGACACCCATCAGGGAGATCAAACTCGACAAGGCCAACGAAACGCTCTGGATCACATTCAACAACGGAGAAGTGCTTAACGGCCACAGTCTCCTTTTGACTCCGGGAACCATTCTTTCATCCTCTCCTCTGGAAGCCCTGACGGAAAGCCTGACAAAGGGAGCTCCGGAAGGTCCCGAAAATCTCCCTGCAATCCGTAAAAGCCAGATTGATAACAAGGATTGCCTGTCCTGCAGACTGTTTCTTCTCACGCGGGAGAGACCTGACGGAAAAACCGTCCGCAATCGTATGGCAAGGACCAGTCTCGCTATCGATACTTCAATGGGAATGATGCCGATCGGACTATCCGGAGTACTTTTTGCAGGGGATCCATCCGTTGTCTGCCAAGTCCCGACGCAAGATCTCTCATCGAAAATATCCCCCTGCCACAAAGTTGACACAGAGGTACTCCCATCCGCTGGCATCCTATGGGGACCGAGTGAAACCTTTCTTCTTCATTTCAAAAGGAATTCGAACTGGAACCTTGCAACAATCAACCGTGCCTATCTTGAAGAAGCTGTCTCCCACAGGCGGCCGCTTGAAAGGGACTTTCCCACGTCCCTTCTCATGAAAAAAGCCATCATAACCCAAATGCCCGACAATGCACGACCCATCCCCGGTTTCTGGGCAGCAGACCCAGAAAAGCTGACCGTGTTTGGTCATCGGCATCTCTATATTCTTGCCATTGGCCGGTAACGATCAAAGGTCTTCAGGAAAGGCTTTTTCCCTCGCCGGAAAGGATCGTCCTGTTCCGGCCCTCTTTCTTCGCCTGGTAAAGAGCCTCATCCGCCTCTTTCATCACAGTTGCCAAAACGCAGTCGGGAGTCAACTCCGAAATCCCCGCCGATATGGTGACCCGAAGATCCCGGGGAGGAGACCAGTTGTCCAGGACCTTCTTGCGAATCTTCTCGGCCACCACAAGAGCTTGTTCCCTATCTCCAAGAACAATCAGGGCAAATTCTTCTCCACCGATCCTTGATGGCATATCCTCACCCTGCCGCATGCTTCCCCGAATAATACCCGCCAGCTCCCTCAGAACCTGATCTCCTGTTTCATGACCATAGGTATCATTAATCTCCTTGAAGTGGTCAATGTCGAGCATGACAAAGCTGTAATGCTTTCCATGGCGCCTTATGAGTGCCATTACCCTTTGGAAGAAATCATCCAGATATCGCCTGTTGTATAAACCCGTCAAGGGATCAAGGATCGCCTCATTCCTGTGGCGGTGCAAAAGCCTGAGCTTTGAAAGGGCCATCCCCACATGAGCCGAAACATCCCGAAGAAAGGAGCGATCCTCTTCTGACCATTCGACTGCGGCTTCCGATCTCAGGGTAATCGTTCCCAGGGTCTCCTCCGCTGAAAGGATCGGTGCGCACAGATAGGTCCGCTCTTTCTGGGCATGCTCACATTGATGGCATCGAACCAGACCATTCCAGTCCTGATCTGTGATCATCCCCCCCTTTCGGATCGCCCAGCACTCATCGATCTCACTCTCTTTCCTCAGATTGAAATGGATTTCTACGGGAGAATGGCCGAATACCGTCACAAGCGCCTGCCGGGAAACATCGATCACATCCTGTTCCCTGGACATAAATCCCGACGCCTGAATGATCATCGAGAGCAACTCGTTGTGCTGAAGCTTTCTTCTGGTTTGCCCCAATGCCAGTTCAAGAGAGTCCTTCATCATATTGATCGACTCGATCAATTCACGCATTTCCGCATCCTTCGGAACCGATTCGATCGAAGAGGAATCCGGTGATTCTCCCTTGGCTACAGACCATGCCCAGATTGCAAGATTCTCAATGGGTTTCAGAACCGCATTCTCCATCAGATCCTTCAGGAGCCCCTCAAGCCATAGAAACAGGATCAGCTCGGAAACAAAAAAGAGGAGGTTGAAAAGGATCACCAGAATGATCCGGTGTATGGTCTGTCGTTCTTTCAACCTCAGATGGTCAAGAAACGGACCGATATCATTATGGACGGTCTCA
>JAKBTA010000014.1 GCA_021844645.1 Nitrospirota bacterium | reverse complement strand
TCCGTCCCTGAAAAAGATCCGACCTTCTCTTGAGACGGTCTATTCCCAAACGCTCCAGAACGTGGCGGTTCGCATCGATCTGGCGTTCCAGGCGTTTTTTCGCCGGGTCAAAAACGGTGAAGATCCCGGCTATCCCCGATTCAAGGGAAAGGGGCAGTACTCTTCCCTGACCTTTCCCCAGTGGAATAGCGGATGTGATCTGACGGGAAAGGGACTCTCGAAGATCGGGACCGTTCCCGTCGTTCGCCATCGCCCGGTCGAAGGAATATAATGAAATCAGACATTCCCAGACGATCATTTTTGTCCTTGATCTCCATCATTACCCTGGAGATCGTTCCTGATAGCTATTTCCTGGCAGAAGACGGTTCAGGATATGGGTCAATCTTAATTGAATAGGGCGAAATGGTATCGGTGCGAATCCCATTTTCTCTGTGTATACGGGGTCCTGTCCTGTTGAGAGAACCCATTCAAGAAGAGTTTTTATATCTCTCATGGTTTCTCCTGGGAGGTTCTTGTTCACCATCCAGAATTCAAAGTTGGCATCCGGATACACGTTTTTGCCATGAAAGTGATAAACAATGGAACGGTTAAAATCTTGCGGAAAAGTTGGATCTTGTAGCGCTGCCCGGCCTGCTGCCTGGATCGTCTTGATTGATCCCACCACAAAGTTCCCATCCCGATTTTTGAGAGCCGCCGACTTCAGATGATATTCATGAACCCATCCCAGTCCTGCATATCCGATAGCTCCCGGGGCTGTCATTACTGCAGCGACTAGCGAATCAGATCCATTGTATCCTGATCCGACAGGCCAAGATGGCAACATATCCCTACCAATACTTTGATGCCACTCTGACGATGTTTGATTGAGATAATCAGTAAATACAAAGGTAGCACCAGATGAGTCGGCGCGATGGATCACCTTGATCCGACGATGGGGGAGTGTTACACCATGATTCATAGCCACTATGGCCGGATCATCCCAGTATCTGATTTTTCCAAGATAAATTTTCGCTAGCGTTGGGCCGTCCATCTTTAGCCGGACGGTCTTGTTCAGTTCAGGAATGTTGTAAATGACTTCAGCATCTTCAAAAGCAACCGGGATCGACACCAGGTTAGAAAAACGGGCTCGCAAATCTCTTGTTAAATAGGTGTCAGATGCTCCGATCATGATGTTCCCATTTGCCGCATTCATAATTCCAAATCCTGACCCGGTCGATAGTACCGAGATATGTACATGAGGGTGCTTCTTCATATACTCCTGCGACCATACCTGCTCTAAAGGAAATAGTGTCGATGAGCCAGAAATCATGAGATCCGCTGCCAAACTCTCCCGGATTCCAGTCTCACTCCAACCCAAGAAAAAAAGCAGCCCAAGACATATTCCAATCTTCAATCTGCTCTTGCACTTGTTATACGGAAGCATTAGATTCCTCCTCTTACACAATCGATTCCCGTTTATACATTTACAGATCAAAGATATGTCCATTGACACCATCCCCTTCGTGAACGAAAGGGAGTTCTTCCTGCCAAATCCCCTTATTGGAGACGGGAAGGGATCGACGGGACTGAAAGGTCAGGCCGCCGACTCGGAGTTTCTGGCATCCGAACAGGCGCTGTGGCCTTGTCCAGCCCTGAGATGAGGATTGAGCAGTTCAGTCCGGACTTCTGCCGGACCGTCTCCCCGGGAAGAGCGGGACAGGTTCCGGATCTTCAGATCCTCGAGGAAGACGATTTTCTGTGTTTTGTGATCGCCGTCGAGATCTTCTTGTGGCTCCTCGCCATGCGGAGCTTCTGTTTCTGGAAGTTCTTGCTCCTGGAACCCGGTATTTCAGGGAGCGATTCCATTGCTCCCAGTGAAGCCGTTCTCCGGCTCGTTTCATGGCCAGAAGCATCCATTTATATACCGTTTAATCGCTCTGGATCAATAAATCAGCTGATTTCGGTTCATCATTGATCCAAGTTGGAAAGAGCTGACTTCCAATGACAGATGCAGCAGTCTTAAGGCACAAGGCAGACATCCTGAAGCAACTCTTTCCCATCTCCTGGAATGTTCCTTTAGAAAAAGTAGAACCAAGACATCATCGCCCGCTGGTCTGCTGCCGTTATCCCAGTGGTATAGAGCGTATTGTAACTTCCAACTTCAAAGGAAACGCGAACTGCCGGAGTAAGATCGTGAGAAAGATTGATAAATGTGTAGGTATTTCGTGACCAAGGGGCGATGTATTTGTACAATCCATTGCTTGAAATCCCGCCACCCAGGGTTTTTGGGCCTACAGAATTTGCGAGAGACTGTATGTTTGTCCCAACGTCTCCTGCAAATCCAATAGAAATCCATGTTTTGGCCTGGTCTGGAAAGTAGTACTGAAGATTCAGGTAAAAGGTTTCGAGATCCAGAGGGACAAACTCATCTCCCTGGAGGATGCCATTGCCGGCAGGAATTACTCCTGCACTGGGAATACCGGTGGCTCCTGCCGTGCCGGCATAAGACCCCAAGCCAAAGGTGAGGTTGGGGAAGAGCCAGGCATCACCTTGTCCATAAGTGAATTCTGCTGCCAGGGTCAGATTGTTGCCAGGATTATCGTTCTGAATCGGAATAATGGGAAGGAGTAAATCCAATGCATAGGCCGATGTGAATTTATTGAACGTTTGTGTGCCTGCTCCGGCTGACGGAATGAATGAACCATTATAGTTTGTCTGAACATCTGAAAATCCCACTGAAAGCGGGGACGGCCCTTTTGCACTGTTACCCAGCGTATCTTCTCCCATCCAGTTTGTGTTGACCCACTTGATTCCTTCCACAAAAGCAGGGAATCCAAAGCTTTCAGATGGCGGCATCATAACAGCGGCTGCTATTTCTGACTTGTTCCCCCCTGAAAAATGAAAAATCCGATAGTAGCGCACCTGAGGAAACCATGCCGTGGGGGAACCGGGACCCGAGACAATTTGCAGGGAGTTGTACATGTAGTATGGTCTCCATCCGAATAGAGACCAATATTGTCCAATAAGAAGATTGCCCCAGTTCTGGCTGCTGATATCCATAAAAGCCAGTCGGATCCGAGGTACGGGAAATTGGAACAATCCTGGTCCGGAATTGGTGCCACATGGGGGGGATCCTCCGTATTGGCATTCGCCAGGAGTATTCAAAAAATCCATTTCAAGAAGGCTTCGGACCTTGTACCCATTATAATTGGGGGAAGAAATCGCAAATCCAAGTCTGGAGTTGTTGGCATCAAACCCAAATGAGGGGTGATCTACGGTTTGACCAAGGCTGGGATTGGTTGTTGGGGGAATTGTGTTTGTTTCTACCGTTTGGGAATTTGCTGCCCCTGAGTTAAATGGCCAATTGTTAAATGAATTCGTCGAGTCCCAAACGGCATCAAGTTCGATAAATCCATAGACCATGATGAGCCATTTGCTTACCATCCGGGCATACCCCGGAGGCGGTGCATCAGGGATTAGGTTCAGAAAAGATCGATGTACTTCTGATTTGAATGGAGTGTCGTCCTGATTGTTGGAGTTTGATGGTCCCTGCTTAGGGTCGCTTGATACTGATGAGGGTTGTGCAGCTGTCGGCAGGGAAGAACTCCATGCATTTTTAGTCCATAAAACTTTTCCGAAGAAGAATAATATTATGATAAGGAGTAGAGAAGAGCGGATCCGCCATCTTGCCATATTTCCCCCTTAGTCAATATCAGTCATGATTATCTCTTTCAGCCCAACATCTTGTCAGAGCAAGTGCTCTTCCCAGCCCGAGCAAGTTTTGTGCCGATCGGATAATGACTATGGGTATAGAGAGCCTGTTCTTCGAGCCTGTTCATGCCCCGGTCGCATCTCTCACCCCCCCATTGAATGGGGGTGGCTACAACCCAACACCCACCTCCATAAAAAACGGGGGAATTCTTTTTAAAAATCCTCATTATTCTTTGTAAAAAATGGAAAAATTTTGACTATTTTTTTCAAATCATTAAGGTTTACTTCTTACTCTTTAAAAACAAAATTGTTAACACATGGATAAACAATGGTTACATTTTTGTTTTTTCCATCGAAGGCAATTTCCAAATAATGAGATCTAACACCATCATGCATTCATGGCATACATTTTGCTTAAAACAGGTTAACCATCTTGTTGGGGGTAATTCATTCGGGTAGATCAGACAGATCAACGACGTGGAGGTCACCTATTGATGAAAAAACGTGAAGGAATCATTCCTCCAAAATTTGCTGATAAGTTTTTCAGAATTGATTTTGAGTCAGAACCTTTGCCTGTACTTTGTCTCTATCCCATTCCTGCAGAAATCGCTCTTGATGATGTCCGCCTTGAAGTCTGCGGATTAGAGGAGCATCCTCGCCTGATTCCTTGGTACTCGCTTTCATCTCTTCCTCGTATAAAACAGGATATTCCCATTATTTGTCAGCTCTTTAACTGGTATGAAAATGTCCAGTGGGAAGGCATTCGCCTTGTGGATTTGATCGACCATCTTCGAGTGGATGCTCCCCTTGATGGATATTTTGCCTTTTACTCAAGGGATGGAGTTTATTTCGAAACATTATCCAGAGATGAGGCACGAGACCCACGGGTATTACTCGCATTCGGGTTGAACGGGGAACCTCTTCCCGAACAACATGGTGGACCTCTCAGATTGGTTGTCCCGTTTCTTCAGGGCTATAAAAGCGTTAAATGGCTAGGAGGAATAAGGGTTTTTCGCAATGACCCAGTTGGGATCAAACGTCTCCTGGGCCAGAGTCCCAGTGGTCAGTTGAATGATGCTTGGGTACAGCGTCTTGGTGTTGTCGTTCCTTCTGGTAAAGCAGGCGACCCGCCACCTTTGGGTGCTGCATCATCTGCTGGTGGGGTTTCGTCTCCGACAAAAACAGAAAACGCTCCAGATCATTTACCTTCTGTGCAAAGGATCGATGCTCTCTTGTCCTCGGAAGAGTCGTCAGGTGGAGAGGATGGAGGAGCTGAAGCAGGGAAAGACACTTTGTGCGAAATTATGGTCATTGTGCGTCCGGAACGTCGACAGGCAACACAGAAAGCCTTGGAGGACGGTGGCTTCCTTTCTTATTCCACCTATGGAGTATTGGGGAGAGGACGTCAGAAAGGACTCAAGTTCAAGGGAGAAGAGACCTCTCAGGCGGCTATACAATTCTTGCCACGCCAGATGTTCATGTTTGTTGCGAAGGAGTCGGCCGTAAACAAAGCGGTTGAAATTATCAGGAAGGCCAATCAAAGCGGGAAAACAGGGCAATTCGGAGACGGAAAAATTTTTGTTCTTAAGATAGAGAATGCCATTCGGATCAGCACTGGTGAAACAGGAGGAGATGCCATTTGAAGCTTATACGGGCTATCGTTCGCTCCGAAAGGGAGCCTCAAATCCTAAAAAATCTTGAATCTGGCGGGTTTTATGGGATGACTAAATTTCCCGTTGTAGGCCGTGGGCAACAGCACGGGATTCAGGTGGGAGATGTAGGCTACGACACTCTGTCAAAACTTGAATTTCTCATGGTCGTTTCGGATAGAGACCTGCCAGCAGTTGTTCAGTGTATAGAGGAAGGGGCTTATACAGGGCACCCTGGAGACGGAAAGATCTTTATCCAGGAGGTCCTATCATCTCATACCATCCGGACAGGAGCTGAGAAACATGGGGAACAGTCGTAAAGAGACGCACATTATCAGTTCGTTAAAGAGTGGTCATCCAAAGACACTTTTCTCTGCTTTTCTTTATTTTGATGTGAGCTTTATGGTCTGGATGCTGATTGGAGCGCTGAGTGTTCTTATCGCCAAAGATCTGCACCTGTCGGCATTTCAGAAAGGATTTCTTGTTTCTGTTCCGTTGCTGGGAGGGGCATTTTTCCGGATTCTCCTGGGGCTTTTGTCTGACCGATTCGGCCCAAAGAAAGTAGGGAGGACAAGTCTGCTTGTGACAATCCTTCCTCTCGGATGGGCATGGCTTGGAGGAAAAAGCTTCTATGAACTTTTAGTCGTCGCGCTGTTTTTGGGAATTGCCGGGGCCAGCTTTGCAGTGGCTCTACCTCTGGCAAGCCGTTGGTACCCGCGTGAGAACCAGGGTATAGCAATGGGGATTGCCGGAGCTGGAAACAGTGGAACACTTATTGCGGTATTCCTGGCGCCGACCCTCGCTGTTACCTACCATGTTGGCTGGCATGGAGTTTTTGGTTTGGCCATTATTCCTGTTCTTGTGGTCTGGTTGCTCTTTTCCTGGCTTGCAAAAGAGTCTCCCATGACACCAGCTCCTGCAGGAATCCGTCCGTATATTGAACTTTTAAAAATTAAGGATCTTTGGTGGTTCTGCCTGTTTTATGGAACAACTTTTGGTGGATTTGTTGGTCTTACAAGTTATCTGAACATCCTTTATCACGATCATTATGGTCTTAGTGCCATTACAGCAGGAAATATCACGGGGTTGGCCGTTTTATCCGGAAGTTTCTTTCGTCCTGTTGGCGGAATCCTTGGAGACCGATTTGGCGGATTGCGCATTCTGACTGCCATCTATCTGCTTGTAGCCCTGTCGTTCATGTTGTTTGGATTATTCCTTCCGATGGCTTCAGTAGCCATTTTCCTGCTGACAGTAGGCATTCTGTCTCTTGGAATGGGGAATGGAGCGGTATTTCAGCTTGTACCCCAGCGTTTTTCATCCCAGATTGGGGTTGTATCGGGAATTGTAGGAGCAGCGGGAGGGGTAGGCGGATTTTTTCTCCCCAGCCTCTTTGGAGTGCTGCGCGAGTACTGGGGATTAACGGGTGCAGGGTTTGTGGTCTTTTCTTTTATAGCGCTTTTCTGCGCTACAGTGGTGTTTTTTAAACGAAAGCAATGGGAGCAAGAATGGCTACATTTTCAAAAGACTTCTTCCGAAAGCGTGGAAGGGGCCCAGATTTTCCCTTCGGCTGTTCGTGTTCCAATGGAAGTTGTCTTCGGAGGTTAAAAAATATCCTGTATTTTGAAAGGAAAAAGTCCAATGAAGATTGTCATTATTGGTAATGGGATGGCGGCTGATGCTTTTCTTGAATTCTGGGCAGAGCTTCCTCCTTCTATTAAATCCCAGTGGGAAATAACGGTTTTTGGCGAGGAAACGATCTCCTCGGCTTATAACCGGATTTTTCTGGTGGACCTTTTGACCGGACGAAAGACGACAGAAAAGATCCTTCTCAGGCAGAGCGATTGGTACTCTCTAAATGGTATCACCCTAAAGACAGGGGTACGGATTAACCGGATTGATTCAAAGGCAAAACTGGTTTGGGACGAAAGTGGAAACGCAACTCCATATGATGTTGCCGTGATTGCAGTTGGGGCGCGACCGTTCATTCCACAGGTTCCGGGAATTTCACTCGAAGGGGTCCATGTTCTCAGGACGCTAGAAGATGTCAGAAAGGTTTCAGAAAGAGCACGTAAAAGCCGGAAGGCCATTGTCGTTGGCGGAGGACTGCTTGGCCTTGAAAGTGCCAAGGGACTTTCAGACATGGGGGTCTCTGTAACCGTTCTTCATCTGAGGGACTGGGTGATGGACCAGCAGCTCGATCAGATGGGCGGATACATACTTAAAAAAGAAATCGAGCGCATGGGGATAGAAATCCGGGTTAATTCTGTCCTCTCTCAAATTCATGGAACGGGTAGTGTTAGCTCGGTGGAAATGAGCACCGGTGATCATCTTCCCGCTGACCTCGTTCTGGTTTCTGCCGGAATTATTCCCAACACACAGCTTGCGATTTCATCGGGGATTAAAGTCAACAGGGGTATCCTTGTCCAAGATGATCTCAAGACCAGCGCTCCTGACGTATATGCTTTGGGAGATGTGATTGAACACCGCGGGCATTGTTATGGACTTGTGATTCCACTCAGGGAACAGGCAAAGATTCTTGTTCACAACCTGGCTTCTGCTTCGGAAATTCCTCTTTCTTACACGGGGACTGAATGTTCAACAGTGCTCAAGGTTTCAGGCGTTTCGGTGACCTCGGCCGGAAAGATTCATGGAGACAGAGGAACAGAAGAACTTGTTGCGATGGATTCCCGGCGCGGGAACTACCGGAAGCTGATCTTCAGAGGAGATTGCCTGGAAGGAGCAATCTTTGTCGGAGAGACTACTGGGAGCACACAGGTACTGGATCTCATCAGATCAGGGGGACAAGCGTTATCCATCAGAGAAGACTTTTTTGGAAAATCCGTTCCAGCGACTTTGAGCGAAGGCGACGATAAGGATACGATATGCATTTGCCACAATGTGACTCGGGGAACGATCCTTTCCGCAATCAGGACAAAGGGTATTAAATCCCGGGAGGAAGTTGCAAAGCATACAAAAGCCAGCACTGGGTGCGGAAGTTGTGCACAAGTCGTGACTGACCTGATTGCCCGTAGCGAAGTTGGGCAGAAATCCGTAAAAAACCAACCGGTCGCCGGAGCATCGATCGATATTTCTCCAATCAAGACATTTCTCTCCGAATACCCCCCAACCTACCCCAAAATGCTGGAGATTGAACGGATCAAGAAAGAAGGTCTTGCGCTCGATTTTGAGGAAATCTTCAGAAAGGACATTCACGCTCTCTCGGAAGACGATTTCTATCGTCTTAAGACCTATGGAATATGCAGCCAGAAGCATCCGGGCTTTTTCATGGTCCGAATCCGTATTCCTGGTGGTCGCCTCACCTGCGATCAGGGTATGGCTCTTGCCCAGCTGGCTAAAAAATACGCTCGTGGAGGGGTCCACATCACAACTCGCCAGAATCTCGAACTTCATTGGGTCCGCTTGAAGGATATGAAGTACATCTGGGAAGGTCTGGATGCGATCGGGTTATCGACACGATCGAGTTGTGGACATACCATGCGGAATGTGATGGCCTGTCCTCATGGCCCGGTTAGTCCGGACGCCCTCATGGATGTGTCTCCCATTGCCCGGGCCATCAGCGATTACTTTGTCCAGAGGTCGGATATGATTAATCCTGGTCTTCCGAATCGCTTGAACATCCTGTTTTCGGCCTGTCCTCTGTGCGACCCTGATGTGTGGATCAACGACATTGGATTTCGTGTCGTGCCCGCTCCCGCAGGCCGAGATCAGTCAGGGTTTTTTGGTTTTGAGCTATGGGCAGGAGGAAGTCTGGGTGCGCACCCGGTTTTGGGATTCAGGCTCAAGGAGTTTATTCCTCTTCATGAAGCACTTCCTGCCTGTCAGGCTATTTTTGAAATATATACAAAATACGGAAACCGGAATAAGGCCAAATCCCGACTCAAGTGGTTGGTGGATCAGTGGGGGAAGGAAAAATTCTCAACTGTATTCGACCAGGTATTCCGTGGAAAAAGGTCATTGCCCGAAAATCAGAAATTCCGTTTTGCGGAAGAAGCATTATCTCCCCCTCCGTTTCCATTCTCCTTCTACCCTTCTCGCGTCATTGAAGGATGCATCCCGCAGAAGCAGCGGGGAAAAGTCCTCATCCCGGTGGATATACCTCTTGGAGAGATTGCCTCTCGGCAGTTAAGGACTCTGTCGGAGATCTCGCGCCGGTATGGAGATGAAAGCTTCCTTCAGCTAACGAAGGAGCAAAACATTGAAATTCAAGGGATCAAGGAAAAATATGGGCCATCTGTTATCCACACAATCAGGGGGATTGGGCTTGCCCCTCTTCTTGGGAAAAGGAGCTCGAATATTGTGGCCTGTCCAGGAACGGAGTTCTGTGTCCTGGCTGTAACGGATGCCCAAGGCACTGCACGTTCACTGCTTCATGATTTTAAGGCTCCAAATCCAAAAATAAAGGAGTTGCTTGATCAAATAACGATCTCTATCTCCGGATGTCCAAACAGTTGTTCCAAGCATCAGGTCTCAGACATCGGGCTTTCTGGTGCCATGACTGTGGTTGGTGATGACAGACGTTATGCTTACTCCTTATATCTTGGTGGTCGGATGGAGAAGGACGTGCGTCTGGGAGAAGTGATCCTTAAGGGACTGACTGAAGACATGATTGTTCCGGTTTTTGAAGCCCTCCTGGAATGCATCGTCACCCATGGTGTCGGAGAGGAAACCTTCCAGAATATTGTTGATCGGGTGGGAACGAAAACGATCGGAAAAGAGGTAGAGGAGCGTCTTGAGTCCAGCCGGCCGCATATCTGGGAAAAAATTCGAATGGAGTGCCAGAACGAGATCCATGCAGAAATCTTGACATGACGGAACTCTTCTTTGTTTGACGAGGTATTTCCGCTGCAAGGGGTAGAGTTGTTTTAAGGATCATTCGTCGTTCACCTTACCTTTGGGTAGGGTTGACAAAGCCAGCTGATTTCACTGGATTCCTTTATCACTGAAGGAGGGTTTCATGAAAATGATTCAGGCAATTGTCAGGCCAGAAAAAGCAGGGGACGTTGTTTTGTCTCTTGAGAAAACCGGCATTCTGGCTTTGACACGAATGGATATGATGGGCCATGGAAGACAAAAAGGGATTCATGTCGGGACCGTCCATTATGCGGAGATCGCCAAGGTCTACTTCATGATTGTCGTCGAGAATCAAGATGCAGACCGGGCAGTCAATGCGATTCGGATTGCGGCCAGTACCGGTAACCCCGGGGACGGGAAGATTTTTGTTTCCTCCGTTATTGAATCCCGTACGATCCGTCAAAGCGGGAAATCAGTCTCTTCACAGAAAATGACTGATACCGCACCGTCTCCGCTTTCCGGAAAGGGTGTTTCATGAGCATCTCTTTACCACTCCCTCCACTTTACCTCCGACTTTCAGTGACAGATCGCTGCAATTTGAGATGTCTTTACTGCAGGCCTGATAAAGCAGAAGACACGCTGGCAAGGCATCCATCTCAGCTTTCAGCCGAGGATTTATTGGATCTTGTGGAGTTAGTGAATACTGCCGTACCAATCTACAAATTGCGATTGACAGGCGGAGATCCTCTTGTTCGGCCGGACCTTGATAAATTTATCAGGAAGGTTCGCAAACTTCTTCCAGATGCAGAAATTGCATTAACGACGAACGGGCTCCTTCTTTCCCGTCAGGTGAAGGCACTGAAAGAGGCCGGGCTTGATACGATGAACATAAGCTTGGATGCGACAGAATTCGGCATGTTTGAAAAAATTTCAAAGGTCAACGCGTTTGACGATGTCCTGGAAGGAATCTTGGCTGCAAAAAAATCAGGGTTTAAAAGTCTTAAACTCAATACAGTTCTTTTGCGGCAATTTAACGGGCAATCATTGCATGAGCTGGTCGAGTTTGCGGCTGACCTGAACTGTGAATTGCGCTTCATTGAATTAATGCCGATCGGCGTGGCTTCTGACTATTTCAAGTCTGAGTTTTTGCCAGCAAACGAAGCAATGGAACTCCTTCAACCTCATTTTGGCGATCCAATCCCGCTTGGGTTGAAGGGAACCGCATCGCGTTATTTATTCCAGTTTCGCGGAAAAAAAACGGTTGTCGGATTCATTACAACCATCTCGGAGCCGTTTTGTGGTACATGTGACCGGCTGCGGATAGATTCAAGGGGGTGGTTGTTTCCATGTTTGCATGATTATGACGGACTGGACCTCCTGACATTATGCCGGACCGCTGAAAGAGAACAGGCCGTCCGTTTGATCCAGTCCGTTCACGCAGAGAAAAAATCGCCCGTTCAAGAATGGACATCGCAACAAATGGTCCGGATTGGAGGATAGGAGTCATGATCATGGTAAATAAGCATGGTAGTCGTTTCTCGAACATCTTGCCAAATACCGGAGGGATCGAATCAGGTGCCCCTCGCACATTCTCTGTGGTTTATTTTGGTCCAATCAGAGAAAAAACCGGACGGATGAAAGAAGAGATATTGACAGATTCCAGAACACCTGAATCTCTCTATGAGGAGATAAGGATAAAGTATGCGCTTGAATATCCCTTTTCCCTTCTTCGGGTTGCCGTAAACGGGACGTTTTCGAGTCCAGAGGCCATGCTTGAAGAAGGAGATAGTGTTGCTTTTTTACCTCCATTTGGAGGGGGATGAATGTTCCGGTTCGTACGTACCACTATTTCTGGGGAGATTTTGCGTTCTTCTCTTTGTCATCCGGGTGCAGGGGGCGTGGTTATTTTTGAAGGCCGTGTCCGGAACCAGCATCGTGGACGATCGGTACTCTTTCTTGAATATGAGGCTTATGAACTGCTTGCGGAGAAGGAAGGGTTGGCGATCCTTGAAGAAGTCAGGGAGAGGTATGATATTTTGGAGGTTCTTTGTGTTCATCGGATTGGGAAGGTTGAACTCGGGGAGGTTGCCGTTTGGATTGGTGTTACTGCTGTTCATCGGGCTTCTGCCTTTGAAGCCTGCTCTTTTGTGATCGACGAGATAAAACATCGTCTTCCAATATGGAAAAAAGAGTGGTACGAGCATGGAGCGGCTGCCTGGGTAAATTGTCTGGAGGAGGCGAGGCATTCTCCCTTTATTTCAAGCAAAGAGAACACAGAAAGTCTCTCTCATGATTAATCCCGATGAGGCCCTTCATACTGTCTTGAAAAACATTTCACCATTATCCCCCATCAAAATTTCTATTTCGGAAGCCCTTGGGTATCGACTATCGGAAGAGATTCAGGCTCCACGCAACTTTCCTCCTTTTGATCGCTCCATGATGGACGGCTTCGCTGTGTGTCTGGGAACAATGTCAGGACGATATCGCCGGATCGGTGTTTTGAAGGCTGGTGAAACTTGGTCTGCCCCCCTTGAACCAGGCGATTGCCTAGAAATTATGACGGGGGCGCCCTGTCCATTGGGAACGGATCTGGTTTTTCCTTATGAGGATGTTGATACAGATGGGGTATGGATGACTCCACCTCAAAATTACGAGTTGGGTCAATACATTGCAAAATCTGGGAGTGAATGCCGGAAAGGGGATGTTGTTCTCCACAAAGGAACGGTCGTGACTCCGCTGATTATTGCGATATTGGCCTCGTTTGGCCAAACAGAGGTGTCTATCATCCCTCCACCGAATATTTCAATCATTGTAACAGGACGAGAGATCGTGCGAGAAGGGAGCCGTCTTGGTGGATCTCAGATTCATGATGCGAACGGCCCGATGTTGATGGCGATGGCCTCTATGCTCGGAGTCACAAAAATAACAGCCATGAGTGCTGACGATGATCTCTGCTCTTTGACAGAGGCACTCGATCAGTCGGAAAAAGCAGATCTAATACTGGTTACTGGTGGCGTTTCAGAGGGACTTTTCGATCTTGTTCCAACTGCACTGGAGTCAAATGGGGCAAAGGTCCTGTTTCATAAGGTTTCACAGAAACCAGGAAAACCTTTTCTCTTTGCTCGCAAAGAAAACCGACTCTATTTCGGGCTTCCGGGGAACCCTTTGTCTGCTCACTTGTGTTTCCATCGCTATGTAGCCCCGGTCATTCGCATAATGCAGGGGAATACCATTCCTTCAGCCCGGGATCAAGGTATCGCTCGTATTACACCCAACAGGAGTGGAAGAACCCGATTTGATCTCGCTCGGGCTGAAAGAATACAGGGGGCAGATCAGCCATTTCATCTCACTGTTTACGAAGGACTGCATTCATCGGATCTCTTTTCAGTACACAAGGCGAATAGCGTGGTATGCGTTCCCCCCCTTGAAGATAGCAATGAAGAAGATGATGAATCCAAACATTGGGAGTTCGAATGGCTTGAGAGCGCACGAATGGAGGGAATGTGAATCTAGAGAGAGATCCCGGTTCTGGAGCCCGGATGGTGGATGTGGGAGAAAAGGACGTTACTGAGAGAATTGCCATTGCATCAGGAAGAATACGGCTTGACGACGAAGTAATTGAATACATCAGATCAAATAATATTCCGAAAGGGAATGTTTTTGAGGTTGCTCGTGTCGCCGGGATCATGGCAGCCAAGCGCACTGACGAGATTATTCCTCTTTGCCACCCATTGCCGCTTGAATCGGTAGAGGTGCACTTAGAGATTATCGGGAATGCCGTGATGGTTCGGGCTCAGGTTCGTACGCACGCAAAAACTGGAGTCGAGATGGAGGCACTAACAGCTGTCGGAGCTGCCTGTCTCACGATATATGACATGTGCAAGCCTTTGGCAAAAGGTCAGTCTGCAATAATCGAGTGCATTCAGCTTGAAATGAAATCAGGTGGCAGGAGCGGTACCTTTATCCGGAGTAACGAATCCAAAAAGGAGGTGGAAGGATCATGCGTTTTACCGTCCTGACTCTAAGTGACAGAAGCTATGCCGGCATTCGCCCCGACCAATCCGGACCTCTGGCGGTCAAGATCTTGAAAGAGGCATTTGCCGGAAGCGCGATTGAGACAGCAATCCTTCCCGATGACAGGAAGGCCATCAGGGAAAAGTTGCTGGAGTCAAGTGCCAATGGATATAGCGACTTGATCATCACGACTGGTGGAACAGGGCTTGCTCCTCGCGATGTCACGCCGGAGGCAACCCGGGATGTTCTTGAACGGGAAATTCCGGGAATCTCCGAAGCGGCAAGGGCTGCTGGTCTGGCTAAAACACCGCATGCAATGCTCTCTCGCGGTGTTTGCGGAACACGAGGAAAAACATTGATCATCAATTTGCCGGGGAGTCCGAAGGCTGTTGCCGAATACCTGAGCCTCCTGACCCCAGTCATCCGGCATGTTCTCGATCTCTTGTCAGGATTGAAAGAGGCATGTGACAGTTTGCCAATAATGGCACCTACGTCAGAAGGAGAAAGAAGTCCATCTTCTGCCCCTGAATTGGACTAACAGTAATCATTAACAAAATCCATCCACGATGTTGCCCTGATTTCGTTCTTTATCCATAACGATTTATTTCTGTTTTTATGTAAAAAATATCAACTAAAATCTCCTGGAATCGCATAGATATTTTAGTTTTCCTATTAATTATATTTTTATAAAAATTTATATTTTTAGTGCGATATCAACTACAACATTCGGTAAGGTTATGGAATTGCAGGAAGGGAGAATGGCCGGAACAACCCATCGCGCACCGTTAATTTTGACACCTGACGAACGAGAACAGTTGGAGACGCTCTCCCAATCGCGAACGGCTTCAAAACGGGAAACTGAACGGGCAAAGATTCTGTTGCGCTATTCCGAGGGAAAAACGATCCAGGCTATCCATCAGGAACTGGGTCTATCTCGTCCCACCATTTACAAATGCATCGACAAGGCACTCGCGGCGGGAGTGGCGGTGGGGCTTCAGGACAAATTCCACCGGCCGAAGGAACCCGAGATTACCGAGGAAGCCAAAAGCTGGGTGGTGAGCCTGGCCTGTACAAAACCCAAGGATCACGGAGTGGCCGCCGAACTATGGACGCTTTCTGCCCTGGCACAATTCATTCACGCGCATGCGGAGGAAGCGGGGTTCCCGAGGCTTTCCCACATCCCCCGGATGACGCTTTGGCGCATTCTTGATGCGGCCAATATCAAATCACCCCGGATCCGGTACTACCTGAAACAACGAAACCCGGACTTTAACCGGAAGATGGCCGAGATCCTGATGCTCTACCAGGAGGTCAATCTCCAGAACGAGGCGCGCGCGCTCCCAGGGGAGACCCCTCCCGGGAGAATCGGGAGCGCTGAGAGAAAGCCGGGGGGAGAAGCGATCGGAAACACTGCCCTGGAGCATGAGTATGTGAACTCTGGAATCATGTTCATTCTGGCTGCACTGGATCTCCATACCGGAGAGGTGATCGCCAATGTCGAAGAGCGCCACCGAAGCCAGGAGTTCATCTCTCTGCTCAGACATATCGATGATCATTATCCCAGGGAGGCGGTCATCCGGATTGTGCTCGACAACCATTCGGCTCACATCTCCCGGGAGACGATGGCGTATCTGGCGACACGACCCAACCGGTTCGAGTACGTGCATGCCCCCAAGAATGGATCGTGGCTCAATCTGGTGGAGACGGCGTTCTCGAAGATGGCCCGGACTTTCCTCCGGCATATCCGGGTGGCTTCAGAACAGGAGCTTAAGGACCGCATCCTGAAAGGGATCGCCGAGTGGAATGCGGATCCCGTCGTGTTTCGATGGAGCAATTTCGATCTTGGGCTTAAATGATACGCAAATATTTGATTGTTACAAAATGCTTGATTTACGCATGCTGTCAATCAAGCCCTCGTTCGCTTCCGTCTCAGACATGATGAGGTCAATATGGCTTTTGAAGAGATTGTCATAGCTTTGGGAAGGGTCAGATCTGGGATTCCTGATAAGGTAAAGCGTCAAACATTAAAATATGTTCGAGATGAAGCGGAAACCATGAGGCAAGATTTTGGAATCGAACTCAGGAAGATGGCGGATGGACAGAAGGTGTTTCCTACAAAAAACATCCAAAGGTCTGGCTCGAATCGCTGAAGCCTTTACTGGATCCGTATTTACCGAAAAAGGCGATCGGAAAGCTGTAACCCCATGGTCCATAACAGTGAACGAGGCAGCTTTTTGCCATGGAGATAAGCGTAAAGGGAGGTCAGGCGTGAACGGTCAGCTTGACGCCCCAGGAGTGCATCACCTTCATGATGGTCTCGAACCGTAGTTTGGCTCCAGGAGAGAATGCCTTATAAAGACTTTCCCGGCCGAGCCCGGCTTCCCTGGCAATGGTGGCCATCCCGCGGGCTTTTGCCACATTGGAGCGAGCGACGAGGAGAATGTCGGGATCGTTCTCTTCCCGTGTTGCAATCAGATATTCCGCGATGGCTCCTTCACTGTCGAGGTACGCCAATACGTCGAAGTCCGTGATTTTTTTTCTTTCATAACTCATGTTTCCAGGGTCTGAACTAATTCTTTGCCCGCGCAATATCGCGGTCTTGGGTCGATTTGTCCCCCCCCCCCGAAAAGAAGCAGGACCACCACTTTTTCCCGACGGACGAAATAAAGATGGTATCCCGGCCCGAATCAATCCGGATTTCCGAAAGACCCTCTCCTGCCGATTTTACATCACCAAAATTGCCCATTGCGATTCGATCCAGGCGAGACAGAATCCGGGACTAACCTTGACGATCCCTCAAGGAAGACAGGCAACGGGAAAAATCTCGGTTTGTCGAAGACAGATCATGCAATAGTCGTATTCGTTCGGATACAAGAAGTCAACCAATATGGTATGAGTTTTCCATCACCTTCGGCGACCCCCATAAATGAAACAAGGCAGAATAGTATCTGATACCGGTACAGAGGTCGATAAGTCATTGATGCGTAAGCTCGTGCTTAAATTCCGCTCCTCATGTTGCCCCCGACTCTGGCATGGTGGTCGTGACGAAAAGGTAAAACCGAAAGACAAAAGCTTCGGGATTCGTGTAAACTCTTCGGTATTGATCCCGGAATGGCGAGAATCCGGATTGTCCGACAATCGGTTTTTAGCATTTTCTTTTTGGTTCGAGGGGGGATCGCCGTGGAAGGGTACCGTACTGAGTTTTCTCCCGGGACATTCTTGCTTCCCCGTCACTGATCCCTCTCAAAAACACAGCTCGGGGGAGTATTTTGATCTCTGACAACGTTCAATCCTTATTTCATTTCGAGCCGGAAGAAGACAGGGATTTTGTCCGTGACAAGATCCAATTCCTCTATATTGGCGGATCGATCGGGATTGCCTCATCCATCACCATGACAATCATCGAGATTACCCGGAATGAGTTATTCCGGGTAATCCCGTCTTTACTTTTTTCCATCATTGCTCCCGTACTTCTCTTCTCTCTGTCCCGCAAAACGGAAAGCTATAAAAAAATACTCACGGGATTTGCCGGCCTGATTCTCTGTCAGCAGATTCTGGGGGCCTTTATCTCTTTCAACGAAGTCCTGATGATTGTATGGTATCCGGTCTTCCCCCTGACCTATTTCTTCCTTCTGGGATATCAGAGGGCACTCCTCTGGAATGCCGCGGCAATCGTGGGGATCGTTTCCGGATATTTCTGCTTTCCTTTTTTCAACCACATCCCCCCGGTTTCCTTCCCCATCTTCCTGAGCTCCGTCTTTGCCTATTGTGTTGCAATGCTTCTGGCCTGGTACCACTACCGGGTCATCCATACCTACCAGAGCCGGCTTAAAAGAGAGGCGCTCATCGACAGCCTGACCGGAGCCCTTGTGCGAAAGGCCGGCCTCGGAGAATTATCCAGGCTGATGGCCCAGAACGACCGCGATCAGAACATGGAATTGTTTGTCGCACTGATGGACATCGACAACTTTAAGATCATCAACGATCAGGATGGTCATCAGAGCGGAGACCAGGTTCTTGTTCTTGTGGCAGAAGCTGTCCATCGAACCATCCGGAAAGACGATCTCTTTGTGCGACTGGGAGGCGAGGAGTTTCTCCTCCTGCTTCCGGGACAATCCTTCGATACCGCATACCTGATCTCTGAAGATCTTCGCCAACGGATCGAGCAAGAGGTCATCCGCCCCGACGGATCGGCGGTGACCGTCAGTATCGGTCTGACACGATATCGGCCGAAAGAGACGCTCGGCACCCTCCTTCACAGGGCAGACAATTTGATGTATCGCGCCAAGAAGTTCGGCAAAAACAGGATCTGCTGGCAGGAGCACGGGCGTGTCGACGTGTTTTTACCCGCACCTTCACAAATAATCGTCCCCGAAATTCCCTGACACCGTTTCTTATCCGCATCCGAATTCCGGAAGTAAACCTTCCGTCATTTAAGATAAAATCTGTTTATTAATCATGCAAATTCTTGCGGAAGAAGAAAATCCGTGATACTAATGAAACGAATCCAACGCATGACTCTCTTCTCCGGGAACCAGTGGCGGGCGCTATTCTCTCCCTCACTTCTCCTGGTCCTTGATCCTCGTCGGTTGGCCGGTCCGCTGGATGAAAGGGGGGCTTTTGTCTCCGTCTTCAGGGCAGCAGAAACACATGAAGGAAGGGTTATGGTTTTCGAGCTTATGGCTTGCGTGGTTCCTTGCGCTTGCCGGAGCCATTTTCCTCGCCCTTTCCCTGGATCGTGCCAACACGAACAGAAAACTGATTGAGACAACCCGCTTCACCGATGCAGTCAGTTTCTTCGAAAAGATCAACGACATTCTTGTCCTAAACTCCATCCCTTCCGCCAATCTCTCACCGATCAAATGGGAGACCTATCGCGACGGCCTTTTTGTCCAGGGAAAAACAGTCCTCAGGGTCATGAAAGGCAACGACACTTTTCTGACAAAAGAAGAGCGGACCCGGCTTCAGGAAATGTGCACCCTTTTTAAAAAACTTAAAAAGGGTCTTCTGGCAGGCAGGCCTCTTCGGGAGCTTGTAGGAATCGACCACCGGATGATGCTTCTGTCCATCGAGCTTGCGGGCTGGTCTGCCAGCAAGCGGGAGAGCTTTTTTTACCGGATTCGCCTTCTGGACTATGCCCGGGCGATGCTCCTTCTTTCTGCCCTGGCAGGAGGAGGGGTCTTCCTCTTCGGAAGAACCCGGCTCCATCGGAAAACCTCAAGGCAGAACCGGTTCTACCAGGCCCTTTTGCGAATCGACCAGCTGATCCTGACACTCCCCACCATGGAGGAATTACTCCCGCAAACATGCCGGATCATTGTGGAAGAAAGCGGTGTCATGCTCGTCCGGTTTATCGAACTCGACGCCGCGTCGGGAGAGGGGTCCATCCTGGCTTATTTTGGAAAAACGACGGAAGGGTTTGCCCGGAGAAAGCATTCCCCCGACACCTCTGCGCCCGGAGGAAGTGAGCTATGGGTAGATCTTGTCAGACTCAAAGAGCCTCTCGTATGGAACAGCATCCAGAATCAGCTCAGGGATGGTTCCCTCCGGAATGTCCTTCTTGAAAATGGAATTTTTTCGGGAGCAGGCATCCCGGTTTTCCGGGAAGGGACTATGTTCGGCGCATTGATTCTTTATTCGGATGAAGAGAATTTTTTCGATCCCGACCTGATGAACCTGATTGGAATGATGGTCAAGAATATCTCGTTCGCGATCGAAAATCGGGATCGGGAGGACGACCGGAAAAAGCGGGAGGAAGAGGTCACCCGACTCGCCCTGTTCGACAATCTGACCGGTCTTCCGAACCGCCGACTTTTTCATGACAGGATGCAGCAGGCGGTAGAACGTCATCTCCGGACAAAAGAGCGTTTTGGAGTCGGCATCCTGGACCTCGATGGCTTCAAGCAGGTCAATGACCGACTGGGCCACCCGGCTGGAGACGCTCTTCTGATACAGGTCTCCGAGCGGATCAAGGGTATTCTCCGGGGAACGGATACGCTCGCCCGCCTCGGCGGAGATGAATTTGGAATCATCTTTACCCATCTGGAAGCAGAAAAAGGATCGGCTCTCTTCGACCGGGTCATCCGTTCTCTTGCCGTGCCGTTCACGCTGGGAGAAGAGGATGTGACAATCGGGGGAAGCCTGGGGATCACCATCATCCCTCCCGACGATGGTAGGGATGAGAGTCTGCTCAAGCATGCAGATCTTGCCATGTACCAGGTCAAGGAACAGGGCAAGAACGGATGGGAGATCTTTCAGCCGGCCATGACCGAAGCGCTGGAAAACAGCTACCGGCTGAAGAAAGAGCTCGAAAAGTCCCTTGGGGAAAACCGCTTCGCTCTTCATTATCAGCCCCAGGTCGAATTGGCCTCGGGAAGGCTGGTGGGCGTCGAGGCCCTCCTTCGCTGGAACCATCCCGAACGGGGGCTGCTGGACTCGGAATCTTTCATCGGGATCCTTGCAGGGTGCGATCTGGCCATCGACATCGAAAGATGGGCTCTGGAAGAGATCCTTTCCCAGATAGAGGATTGGAGCGAACAAGGGATCCGGCCCAGAGTCAAGATGAATATCGGAAGCCGCCACTTGCTCTCGGGAAGATTCACGGATGATCTCAGAAATGCCTTGTCCCGGCATCCGGAGGTTCCTCCCCAGGCGCTTGAACTGGATATCACGGAAACAAAATCATTTTCTGAAATCAGTAAGGTAAAAGAAATCTTCGATGCATGCCGACGCTTGGGGATTTCGATCAGCGTTGCCAACATCGGGACAGAACATGGATCCATTGCCTACATCCAGACACTCGGAGTCGACCGGGTGACGATCGATCGGCGATTTGTCCGCAACCTTCCCAAAAGCCCGCAGGATATGGCCATCGTGGCAAGTCTTGTCACGTCGGCCAAGTTGCTGCTGGTCGATGTGGTCGGAGAGGGGATCGAAACAGAAGAGGAGGGGGATCTCCTGCTCAGATGGGGATGCCGCATCGGACAGGGATTCGGGATTGCCCATCCGATGGTTCCCGAAGAGATCCCTGGATGGGCCGAACGATATCGTCCGTTTGAGTCCTGGTCCCATTGGGCAGAGGTTCCCTGGGACCCCCAGAACTATCCTTTGCTTCTGGCCAAGGAAGCGGCCCGTGTTTTTTACGAGAATTTCCTGGATGGAATCGCAAAACCAGGCGTCAGCCGTGTCGAGTGGACCGACTCTCACCGATGCCTTCAGGGAAGGTGGATCGATGGAGACGGTCAGCTCCGCTACGGGGCGACACTCGAGTTCCGACAGTACAGGGATGCCCACGAGCATCTCCACTCGCTGATCCGGGAGGCTATCCTGTCCCGGGATGCGGGAGATTTTCCACGACTTGACACGCTGAAAGAGGCCATCCGGGAGGTCAATGCCGAACTGATCCGGCGGATCGATCAGATCCGCTCGCTGGGCGCTGCCGGACCGGGATCGTGACACTGACACTGCAATCCCTGCCCGGCAATGCATCGGGAAGAGCGGGGGAGAAAGAGCTTTCAGGATCCCTCTTTCCGTTCACGACCAGAACCCGCCAGGAGTCCTTGTGAAAAGGGGGTTGATCGTGGCAGAGAAACGGTTCCGCTGTTTTTCATCAGGGCCTCGTCAGGTGAGAGAAACCTGATGGCCACTCAATTCTGGGACAAGCAAAAGATCGGGATATGATCATGGGGTATGGATGATGACTGCGAATTTTCCCACCGAAAAGAAAATCCTGATGAGTTTCGGATTGGCTGTTTTCTCCCTGGTACTCATTGGCATGCTGGCCTTCCATACGGCTGAAGGATACGTCAACGCCTCCCGATGGGTGGAGCATACCCAAACGGTGTTAAGAAACCTTGAACGCACATGGGCTCTGATCACTCAGGCGGAAACAGCACAGCGCGGCTATTTTCTCACCTCCAACTCTGTCTACTTCCATCAGCGCCAGAACGCTATCCGGCATTTGCAGGAGGTCTTGGAGAAGCTTCCGGAGAAGGTCACGGACAATCCGCTGGAAGAAGACAGGGTGATCAAGCTTCAGCAGGAAGTGCGGCTGCGTCTCCAGGTCATGGACACCATTCTCGAATCCTATCGAAAAAATGGGCTTTGGGCGGCGCAGGCGATGCTTCGGGGGGGCTTGGGAATTGCCGAAATGTCTGCCGTTCACGAAGTCATCCAGGAAATGCATGCGACGGAAAGTCGTTTGCTCAGGGAACGAAGCGCCGCCGCCCAGGAGGCAGGGGTCGAGACCTTGTGGGTCATAGGGGCGACGGTCATCTTCCTGGTCGCCTTGCTGACCGGATTCTTTTGGCGGATCCGGGCAGAAATGCGCGACCGGCGAGAAGCTGAAACGGTCCTGGAAGAAGCCCTGCGCATTGAAAAGAGCCAGGGGCAGATCCTGGCTCTTTTCAGCAACTCGGCTCTCGGGTTGCCCGATCTTTTGCAGAAGGTCCTGGGTATTCTGGCAGAAAACCACCCGTTTCCCGTTTCTGCCTTTTACCGGTACGACGAGTGGCAGGGGAAATTTCTCCTGATGGCACATCGGGGGACCAACGATCAGGTGACCGAAAGCTTCCTCCGCGGGGAAGGCGTTCTGGGAGAGGCGGCGATGGCAGATCGCCTGCAGCGATTGAAACAGCCCGGCGAGAATCCGGGATTTCTGATCGAGGCGGGAATCTGCCATTTCCAGCCGATGGAGATCCTGATGGTTCCGATTCGCTACCGGGAGCAACGATTCGGGGTCATGGTGGTGGCCTCCCTTCGCACTCTCTCAGAAAGAGAGACGGCTTTTCTTGAAAAACTCTCTCTTGAGCTGGGGTCTTCTATCAATAATTTTGTCCAGAAGGAAAATCAGCAGATCATGGCCGCCGAACTCCGGACCCACAGCGGAGAACTGCTTCAGAAAAATCAGCAATTGAGACTGGCCGACCAGGCCAAGTCGGATTTTCTCGCCAACATGTCCCATGAGCTCCGGACACCGCTCAATGCCATCATCGGCTTCTCCGAGTTGTTGAAAGACGGGATAATGGGCGAACTCACCCCTGAGCAGAGAAGCGCTTCGAGCGATATCTTCATGAGTGGGCAACACCTCCTCTCCCTCATCAACGATATCCTCGACCTTTCAAAGGTCGAGGCGGGAATGATGAAGCTTGAACTGGAGATCACCAATCTCCCTGACCTGCTCAAAAACGTCCTCGACCAGAATT
>JAKBTA010000081.1 GCA_021844645.1 Nitrospirota bacterium | reverse complement strand
AAGACCGGGAACAACATAGAAAGATCGGGAAGACGTCCACTCTTGAGATCAGAATCAAGGTCTTCAAGTCGGCGGTCAAAACGTTCTCTTTTTGGGTCCTGCCTGAGGGAAGACACCAGCATAAAAGGATTATGTTTCTGGACATAAATCGGGTGACGGGAAGGATAGCGATCTCCCCGAAAACCGTCATAAGGCATTCCCTCAAAATACCCGCTGACGGTAAACCCATTCGACTCAAGCCTGTCAACCACCGTTGAAACAGAAAATCTCTGCGATGGATCATCGGAGTGCCTTGCTACGCTTGAACCGGATATCAGCGCGACATAGTTCGGGAGGCTGGGATGGGTCATGGCATGATAGTTCGTCATGATCATGTTCTTTTTTGCGAGTGCATTCAGAAAGGGAGCTTCAGGATTGCCGATTATCTGGGAAAAGCCCTTGTTTTCAAGGATAAAAACAACGATATGGGGAGGCACGGCCCAAGCGATGGAAATCGTCGAAAAAAACAGGGATATGGCCAGAACGAGAGATCCGTAAAACCTCTTGCCGATAACATAAGAAAACAGTGGAAAAGAACGGAGCATCAGTCAAAGTCCTTCAGGAGGAGAAACCGTTTGAACCAGTCTTCAAATTGTGGAATTTCCTTGTCTGCATTGGATAACGGCTTGACATGGAGAACATCATTCTTGACAAGCTGAGCAAGAAGTTCTTCTCCCGTCCAGTTCGACGACGGAAAGGAATGTTTTGATATATCACACTGAAAGCGATAATCAGTCAGACTCAAGCGTTCAAGAATCCCTTTGTAGCGGATCTCTACATTCGTTGATACGCTCTCATCCACATCAGGGTAAACCATGACAATCCCTTCATCAATCTTCCCGATCAAGTCAGAGATCCTTCGGGCCTTCTTGAGGAAATCGACAAACTCCCCTTGAATCTCCTCAAATTTCAATCGAAAAAGGATCATCGAAAAAGGTCGCACAGGAGACTGGGCAATCATGTGCTCCATGGCAAGAACAAGGCTTTCTCGATCAAAAAGTCCCGTCCCATCCACCCTGTAGTAAGGGAGCAAGCCAGCCTTGCTCCTGAATTCACCCATCTCAAATCCACAGGCAGAAATCATTTCCTGCCATCGGATGCGAAGGGGCTCCTTCCAGACATCAAAAGAAAGAAGGGGAATACCCACCCAGGCAAAGACATGGAGATACCAGTTGCATGGCAAAAGAACCTCATGTTTCCACAACTGATCCGAATGGGCTACCAGAGCCGGACGGACGTTCGCCCCCGAGAGCGTCCGGAAGTAAACGGTATCACCATAAAGGACCCCCTCCGTACTTTGTCTCATGCTCTCCGGAGGACCTTCGTATACCATGCGGATAAAGTGGCTGGAATCACTCATGGAAGTCGCATCCGCCATAAAAATCCTGATGGATTGGTATGCTGCCGGAAGAGTCGTTAAAAGATCCTGGGCAAGAGCATCAATACTCTGGGTATCGTGGCTTCCCATCAGAATATTGCCGACAGGGCGCTGCAGCTTGTCCGCCAGGCGCGCGAGATAGGGAAGAAATGTTGATGCCACTTCTTTTTCCGAAGGAAGAAACTCCTCCTTTGAAATAAAGTAGATCGCCACAGGCGAAGGGAGATGGCCCAGGGGATAGCTCTTCATAAGAAGAACACCCTTTTTGCCAAAATTACGGTACTCGCTGACAGAGAATTTTTCTTCAAAATGATGGGGGTCTCCCTGGGGACCACCTTTCTGGGAGTTCAGGATTTCAAGAACATCTTCGTAGGGCTTTCTGGCCAGAAACTTGAATCCAACCTGAAGGTGAAAGGAAAGGGTATCGTTAAACAAAACGATCCTTCCCTCCGTGTCAACAATAAAGCATGCAATTCTTGGATCGACAACGATAAGGTCCAGGATTTTCTTATGCGGAGCAGTATCCCTGATGGATCGGGAGTAAATATAAAAACCCAATCGATCAGGCCCCGCCATCTGACAAAATCTGAACAATCTCCATGCCAATACCCTTTCGATAGAAATGATCCGCACAAGAAAAAATCAGGGAACTGCTTTCAGGAGCAGATCTTTGCGCTGGAAAAGCGTCAAGATAACATTTCACCCATACTAACACAAAAGCAGTCTGGAACGGCCAAAAACGCATTAGAGGCAAGTACTAGCGAGTTCTCAGCGCATCCCATATCGCTTCAGCTACCGTCGGGTGGGGAAATATGGAATGAGACAGACGCCTGGCACCGTCCGGAAGTCCAATTGCTAGCGTCGCAACGGGTAGAATTTCTGACAAGCCTGGTCCCACTCCGCCAAAACCCAACAAAGCTCCAGATGTTTCATCGAGAACCACCTTGACGATTCCCCGTCTGTCGCCGTGGATCAACGATCTCCCATTTGCCATCAGCGGAAATTTTTTTTGTATTGCGGGAAGACCTTTTTTTTGTGCCTGTTCAAGCGTCAGGCCAACCGATACCATTTCCGGATGGGTATAAACAACCCGGGGGACATTAATCGGATCAATCGGATCGGGATCAAGACCAGCAATCTTTTCAACACAGACGATCGCTTCGTGGCTTGCCGCATGGGCAAGCATAGCCCCTCCGGCCAAGTCACCCGCGGCGTAAATGCCCCCGACACCACTCCACCCTGAATCATCAACAATGACAGCCTTGTCACGGGAAAGTATCACTCCTGCAGAATCAAGACCCAGACCGGCCGTATTGGGAGTTCGTCCAATAGCCACAAGAAGATATTCAACAGCAATTTCTTCCGGAAACGTCTCAGTTGAAGCCCCTGCCGGCACGATCGACAGAGATACTCCCTGATCGTTCCGGGAGATTGATCCGACAGAAACACCGCATCTTAGAAGAACACCCTGACGATCCAGTTCCCGAGACAAGATAGACACCAGTTCAGGGTCCTCTCCGGGCAAAATGGAGCGTTCTCTCTCGAAAATCGTTACATTTCCGCCAAGAGATGTAAAAATTTGAGAAAATTCAACTCCTACAACGCCACCGCCCAGGATTCCTATCTTTTTTCCTGAAGGATTGAATGAAAGGGCATCAGAACTGTCAATGACCCTTTCATGATCAAACGGAAGCCCGGGAAAATCTTTGGGGCGAGATCCCGTTGCCAGGAGAATATTATCCGCGTGCAAAATCTGTTCCCCGGATCTGCCAGAAAGGATGACCTTGTCCACACCTGCCAGTCTGCCGGAAGACTCGAATGTCACAACGCCTCCGGATTTCAGCAGGTGTTTGATCCCCTGATGCAAACGATTCACAACAACCTGACCGGAAGCCATAATCTTCGCAAAATCGATCCTGGGGGGATCATACTGAAGACCATTTGCAGCGGATGCTGAGGTTTTCTGGATCAGGGAGGAAACCTCAAGCAATGATTTAGTCGGGATACATCCCTGATGCAGACAAACCCCGCCAACCTTCCCTGACTCCAGAAGGGCTACTCGCATCCCCAGTTCACTTGCCCTGAGTGCCCCCATATACCCTGCAGGGCCACCTCCAATAACAATCAAGTCAAAGGAACGCTCTGAACCATCGTCACTCAATTCACACCTTTCTGTTTTATCCACCTGACCCCGGCGAACTCAAAAACATAAGCGGGTCATTGACTTTAGCCTAAAATATGCCTATATTACTTCTGCGGGGTGGAGCAGCTCGGTAGCTCGTCGGGCTCATAACCCGAAGGTCGTAGGTTCAAATCCTGCCCCCGCAACCAAAAACAAGTCCCCAACACTGAAGTTCAGATAAAACTCATCAAAATCTTCCTTAAAAAATAACACCCCAGTGGCAAAAATGGCAATTTTTCGATTCCATGGCCTTTGGGTATCTTCCAGACCCAGAGAACAACAATCACTCGATCCGGACCACTATCAGGAGGTGAAAGATGGACTCAAAAGAAGCCTACAAACAAAAGCTGAATGCCCAAATGAAGGAATGGGGTGCCCAGATCAATCTTTTGAACGCAAAGATTGAAAACAAGGGAGCAGACATGAGGATCAAGTACGCAAAAGAGCTTGATGCCGTGAAAGCAAAGCAGGAAGAAGTCTTGCAGAAAATCAAGGAACTTGATGAAGCGACGGGGGAGAATTGGGAAAAGGTCAAGAACACAGCAGACCAGATCCTGGACGATTTGAAAACCGGCTTGAACAATGCGCTCTCAAGGCTCAAATAAAGAAGTCAAAAAGCAGCGGGAGCATCGATGCGGAATGCTCCTGCCCCTTATTTTGGCGGATACGCATAATCGGTCCGAAAGCCTACTTTTTCCACCAGTCCAAGTTTCCGGTAATGATATACTTTCTAAATAAATCAAAAAGAATAAACCCTAGGAAACCAAACTCCAGGAGAGTAAACATCCTGAAAAGAATCGAAACAACCCTTGATCTTGTCTTGCTCATGTCCGGTGGTGGCGGTGGCTCTTCTCCAAAATGATTCAGATCATCCATCTTTTCCCTCATTCACTTAAGGTCCATCTTTCTCGCAGCTAGTCTTTCGAGACTTCCGGAATGGCCATTCCCAGAAGGTTTTCGTTCAATCCACCAATCCAGTAAGTTTTTCCGTCGCGTCCCGGAAACATTGCAAGCTTTATGATTTGATGGTTGAAATCAAATGAAAGATCAATCTCGCCATCCAGACCAAAACGGGAATGAGCACCCTTCTGGAAGTGGCCATTAGTGCGAAAATCCCCGATGACCGAGCCAGCCTGATTGACATGGCCCCGGAGCTCAAACAAACCTGCTTCGCGGTCAAAGCGGATCACACCATCAATCCCCAACGGACCTTCAACCAACAAACCTCCCCCCAGAACAAAATGATAACTTCCGAGAGGATAGATCGCTACAGGGTGTGTTTCTGGCAACAAAATACCCACTCCCTTCATATGGGGGTTAGTGGAAAAAAATATTCCCTCATCCCCATTTCCGGAAATACTGATATGAGTGTGTCTGGACTTCAGCCATAACTGCATCTGCAAACGACCATCAAGGCCGGTTGACGTTGCACCACGAAGATCTGCTCCTGCAACAGGCACACCATTTTCCAGCACAACCGGATTGACTGGAGCATTGACGGAAGACTGAAAAGGAATAGGGCCGACAACCGTGAAAAACTCATTGAGTCTTTCTTTGTAACCATTATAGATAATCACTCTTGGTGCCCATGGGTCCTTGTGCACCGGAGAATTAACCATCAGGAAATATATCGGAGGCTCAACAACAGAGTCATCGGAGCTGGCAACCAATACAGCAGACTGCATCTGACAAACCGAAAGGTTGGAAAAACGGACAATTCCTCTCAGCTCAACCCTGCGCCTCCCCTCTTCGGAACGCACCTCAAGGGTTGCATGCAGGAGGAGATCCTTTGACAACTCATTGTGGACAACACCCGCTGGCCAGACTTTATCAATCCGGATTTCCCGACTTCCATTAGAGGAGGATGGCCAATCGACCCGAATATCCATATAACGGGCAGAACAAATCTTAGCCGTTACGGAAAGGCCCTGGAAGGACTCTCCGCTCATCATCGAAAGCTTGTATGATTCGGCATCCATCGTCGGGTATACCGGAGGGGGAACAAACACTTCACAGCCTGAAACAAGCACAAAAATGGCAAGGAGCAGCCATCTCGTTGCTTCTGGAAGCCCCTTCATCAAAACATTCAAATGTTTCATAACCCTCTGGCAGACTTGTTGATTCTTGTCTCACTCATTGACATATGTCATAATCGGCGTCAAGTTTCTGCTCTGATCAAACGGATCAAGGCTTCAACCTTCATTATCGATAACGAGATTGCCTCCAATCTTGAAAGTCTACCCAGACAGGATAAAGATATGCAAATCAGAAAAAATAAAAACAGCCTTGTTCATGCCTT
>JAKBTA010000080.1 GCA_021844645.1 Nitrospirota bacterium | reverse complement strand
AAAGATGCGGGATGATCGATCCGCTTTCTATTGAAGACTATATCGCGATGGATGGCTATAAGGCTCTCAAAAAAGCACTGACATCCATGACTCCGGAAGAAGTCGTTGAACAGGTCACAAAATCCGGACTTCGCGGCAGGGGGGGCGGTGGATTCCCCACAGGGCTCAAATGGAGTCTGACACAAAAATCTCCAGGACCTGAAAAATTTGTTGTATGCAATGCAGACGAGGGTGACCCGGGGGCTTTCATGGACAGGTCTGTCCTGGAAGGGGATCCACATGCGGTTCTTGAAGGGATGATTATCGCCTCCTACGCAGTCGGAGGGGCGAAGAAAGGATACATCTATTGTCGGGCGGAGTATCCATTGGCGATCCGTCACCTCAGAAAAGCAATCCAAGATGCCAAGGCCCATAATTTTCTTGGAGATAACATTCTGGGGACAGGATTGTGTTTTGATATCGAAATCAAGGAAGGTGCCGGCGCATATGTCTGCGGCGAGGAAACGGCTCTTCTTGCTTCGATTATGGGAGAAAGGGGCATGCCTTGGCCAAAACCGCCTTTTCCGGCCCAAAAAGGTGTCTGGGGCAAGCCGAGTGTGATCAACAATGTTGAGACGCTGGGAAACATCGGGCATATCATTCTGAACGGTGGGGAGTGGTATGCCTCGTATGGCAGTGAAAAAACAAAAGGAACCAAAACGTTCGCCTTGACGGGTTCGATCAAGAATTCTGGATTGATCGAAGTTCCGGCGGGAACACCGTTACGCGAGATCATCTACAGTATCGGCGGCGGAATGGTCGAGAAAAAAATACCTTTTAAGGCGGCACAGTTGGGGGGACCCTCCGGAGGATGTATCCCGGTGGACGGACTCGACACTCCTGTGGATTTTGAAAACGTCGTTGCTGCTGGAGCGATCATGGGATCTGGCGGAATTGTTGTGATGGATGAAGCCGCTTGTATTGTGGACACGGCGAAATTCTTCCTGAAGTTTACGCAGGATGAGTCTTGCGGGGAATGCACTCCGTGCCGGGTTGGCTCAAAGATCATGCTGGATATTTTGACACGCATCACGGAAGGTAAGGGTCAGGAAGGTGATCTGGATGAGCTTGTCCGATTGTCGATGTATGTCAAATCAAATTCTCTGTGCGGACTTGGCGGTGCAGCGCCGAACCCGGTTCTCTCTACCATCCGTTATTTTCGGGAGGAATATGAGGCACATATCCGGGACAAGAGATGTCCGGGGACTGTCTGCAACGACCTGATCAAATATGTGGTCATCGAGGAGGATTGCACCACTTGCGGCCTTTGTGAGCCTGTTTGTCCATCAGGATCCGTGACATGGGAAAAAGGAGAGGTTGCCCATATAGATCTCACGACCTGTATTCGTTGCAAGGCCTGTGTGGACGCATGTAAATTTCGGGCAATCATCTGATCGATCAAGGGAGTAAATGGATGGCAAAAGTTACGGTAAACGGCATAGAGGTTGACGTCGATCCTTCCTATACGATTTTGAAGGCTGCGGAAAAAGCCGGGATCTCGATTCCGACTTTCTGTTATCACCCGAGAATGGATCCGGCCGGGTCTTGCCGAATCTGTGCCGTTGAGCTTGAGGATTCTAAAAGGGTCGTCATGTCCTGTGTGACCCCCGTTTCAGATGGAATGAAGGTTCTGACCGAATCCCCAAAAATTCATGACGCGAGAAAGACCAATCTTGAATTGCTCCTTTTGCACCATCCGCTTGATTGTCCGGTTTGTGACTGCGGTGGAGAATGTCCTCTGCAGAATATGTCTTTTGCTTATGGGGCGACAGAAAGTCGCTTTGAGTCGCACAGAAATGATGAACCGGAAGATCTGAAGAGTGATGTTTTGGTTTTCAATGCCAATCGCTGCATCCTTTGCGGTAAGTGTGTCCGGATCTGTGATGAAATCCAGGACGTTCATGCTATCGGCTTTATCAATCGCGGATTTGATACGATCATTGGACCACCGCTTGGGAAAAAGCTGGATTGTGAATTTTGCGGAGACTGCCTGGAGGTCTGTCCGACAGGCGCAATCACAGATCATTTTGTCCGTTACAAGTTCCGTCCCTGGCAGCTCGAACAGCATCAGACCACCTGTACGAACTGTGCGTCAGGTTGTCAGATGCATGTGGAAACAGAAAATGAATCGATCGTTCGGGTGACCAGCAAGGAAGGTCTTGGCCCCAATGAAGGGTCAATCTGTGTTGTTGGTCGTTTCGGATTTAACCATGTTCAGACCCCTCAACGATTTGACACGCCTTATATGCGTGTAGAGCACCGATTGGTTCCTGCGTCCTGGGAAGAACTTCTCCCGGAACTTGGAAATCGGCTGAATGCCATTCGACGTAAAGGAACTGACCGTGTAGCAGGCTTGATTTCACCCAGGGTGTCTCTTGAAGACGCATACGCATTTCAGTCTTTTTTCCGGAAAGTTCTGAAGTCGAACATGATTGACACGGGAGCGCGTTACGGTTTCATGAACGCAGCACTTCCCATTGTGGAAGCGACAGGAACATTGCGGCCCCTGGTCGATCATGAAGATCTCCTCAAAGCCAAGGTCATCCTCCTGATCGGAACAGACCCCGTTGCAGAGTCCAATATTACCGGACTGTTTTTGAAGCGTGCTGCCAGGAAGAATCGGGCCAGACTCTATGTTGTTGATTCCGAAGCGATCACTTTGTCAAACCGGGCCAGTGATCATATCCGCGTGAATCCCGGCGGGGAAAGTCTCTTCGTGAGCGTTCTTTCTGAAGAAATTGTTTCGGGCGGCAACCTTACCAGCGAATGGTTAACCCGGAAGGAAGAACTGTTCAAGAACTGGAACGTGGATCCGGGAGCCTATCAAAGACTGGTGCATGATTTGAAAACTGCCGAAACCGGAGTCCTCGTGACTGGCAGGAAGATGTTCCGCAATGAGAAGGCAAACCAATCCATAAAGAACATGATGAAGATGATCGGTTCTTTGGGATGGATGGAAAGAGAAGGATGCGGCATTCTTCCCATCCCGGAAACAGCCAACGATCTGGGAGTCCTGATGATGGGCGCCACTTTTGAATGGCTTCCCGGGCTTTTGGATGCTCGAAATGAGTCTTCGCGGAAAAAGTGGGAAAGCGCATGGGGAACGAGTCTTTCTTACGGTTCCGGCGGAGGGCTCGGGCAGATTCTTCAGGGAATTGAAGAAGGTAAAATTAATGCCCTGATTACAATTGGGGAAAATCCGATTGGTCATTTCCCATCCGGATCGAAAGTTCGTCAGATCCTTGGGAAGCTTGACCTGATTGTTTCGCTCGATATGTTCCAGAACGAATTGGTTGATATGGCTCATTTCGTTCTGCCTGCATCAAGCTCATTTGAGAGAGTGGGGCACTTTGTAAGCGTTGAAGGGTTCGTTCAGAAATCTGTTCAGACCATGGCGCATTGGGGTGAGAGTTTACCCGATTGGGAAATTCTCGAGAAAATCTCCCATGCGATGGGAAGTCCTATGGGATTTGATTCTGCTGAAAGTGTGATGCAGGAAATTCTCCGGTTTCTGCCCGATCTTTCTCCATCGACAAGAAATGGAGAACATTTTGTCGGGAAAACAGGGGATATTCATCTTGTGAATCCTCTTTCTCCTTCTTCTCTTCTGCCTAATGTGGAAGAAAAGGTTAACGGAAGCGTTTCACGAAGAAAGATTGCTGAGGTTCCCGCCCATAAAGCAAATCGTAGCTCTGTTTCTGCACGCTTTGCCTCGTGGAATGAAAAAGATAAACCTGTATTGTGCGAGAGTGGGCTTATTCCCGGAGAGGGAGAGTTTATTTTTTCCATGACGAAATCTCTTTTTCACTCAGGGAAGATGACCCTTCAGGATCCGAATTTGAAAAAAATCCAGTCAGAAGGTAAACTCCGCATCAACCGTCAGACAGCCCGGAAAAGAAAAATCAAAAAAGGAGAAAAGATTACGCTCAGTTCTGCCTATGGCCGTTGCTCTTTTATTGTGGAACCCTCGCCGATGGTTTCTGAATTTGAGCTCCTCTTTCCGGAACATTTTGCAGACTCTCAAGTTCTGGCGCTCTTTCCTCCCGAGATAGCGTTATCTCCTGAGACTGGAACTCCGACTACCCGCCGGATCAGGGTTTCGTTGTCAAATGAGACTGTCAGCTAGACCATTCTCAAGTCATCTGGAACCGGGACAGCGATACTAAGTAAGGGGATTCCCTGCAATCAGAAAGGATTAGGTTTCGTGCTGAATGATCTTGCCAGTGCTGTGATCGTCATTGTTGCAGTTTTATTTGTCCTTCTGACAACGATTGCTTACCTGACATATCTGGAGCGAAAGGTTCTCAGTTTCATGCAGGATCGTTTGGGCCCAATGGAAGTCGGGCCCTGGGGGCTTCTTCAGCCGCTTGCTGACGGAATCAAGCTTGTATCAAAAGAAGACATCATCCCAACGGAAGCCAATGTCGCGATCTTCAAGATCGCTCCGGTCATTTCCCTGGTTCCGGCAATCATCTCTTTTGCGGTCATTCCGTTTGGAAAGAATTCTTTTCATTTTCTGGGGATCACAACACATCCCTATATTACAGACATCAACATTGGCATTCTTTATGTTTTGGCTCTTTCTTCGATTGGTGCCTACGGGATTATTCTTGGGGGCTGGGCCTCCAACAATAAATATTCGCTACTGGGAGCTTTACGCTCTGCAGCACAGGTCATCAGTTATGAGTTGAATGCGGGAATGTCTGTTATCGGAGTCTTGCTTCTGGCGGGTTCTTTGTCCCTGGTTCAGGTTGAAGCAGCGCAGTCGGGAGGATTCTGGCACTGGTATATATTTCCCCAGATTGTCGCCTTTGTCATCTATCTGATTTCCGGGATCGCAGAAACAAACAGGACTCCTTTTGATCTGCCGGAGGCGGAATCGGAACTGGTAGCCGGATTCTTCACAGAATATTCAGGGATGAGATTTTCTCTCTATTATCTGGCTGAATACGGGAATATGGTCATGGTTTCATGTATTGCAACGATCCTGTTCCTGGGTGGATGGAATTCCCCGCTTCCTTTTCTGGACTTTGTTCCCCCGTTTGTCTGGTTTATGCTGAAAGTTTATTTTTTCCTTTTCTTTTTCTTTTGGATTCGGGCGACGTTACCTCGTCTAAGGTATGACCAATTGATGAAGTTTGGTTGGAAAGTTATGCTGCCTCTTTCATTCGCGAACGTCATCGTGACGGCGATTGTTGTTTATATGGTTCGGCGATAGCCGCAGGATATCAGGGGAGGATCCCATGACACTCAAATCTTTGCTGAAAAGTGTCCTCTTTACAGAGATTATGCAGGGTCTGAAGCTCACTTTCACCCATATGTTCAAGAAAAAAATAACTGTCCAGTATCCTCATGAGAAGCTTGAGCTGGCCGATGGGTATAGAGGATTTATCGTTCACCGGAGGTATGAAAATGGACAGGAACGTTGTGTCGGGTGCGACCTCTGCGAAGCCATCTGTCCGGCAAAGGCAATCCGTGTTGTCGGAGACATTCATCCCGAAATTCCGGAAAGACGATATGCCAAAGAATATACCCTTGATTTTACCCGGTGCATTTTTTGTGGGTTCTGTGTGGTTGCCTGTCCGGTCAATGCCTTGTCCATGACGAAGGAGTTTGCGCATTCTTCCTTTACCAGGGAAGGGTTGATCTATTCAAAAGACCAGCTTCTCACTTTGGGAGACCGATGTGAGTCTGAGTCCATTGCATATTTGAAAGTCAGGAATATGTGGGGTGCGGAAGATTCCGGAAAAGACGAAGGTCGCTACCATTTTCCCCCCATTTCAGCCACTCAATCCGGAGGATAGTTTTGACCATGCAAATGGCCATGTTTGGTTATTTTGGGGCGGCGATTGTCATTTCCGCCCTTTTCG
>JAKBTA010000079.1 GCA_021844645.1 Nitrospirota bacterium | reverse complement strand
GACAATGGTTGGAAAGAGCCAAAAGGAACGATTCGGGAAATGGGCGTTTGACCAGTTGAGACGCTTTATCACCTACAAGGCTGTTCTGGAAGGGGTTCCCGTGGTTCTGATTGATCCACGAAACACCTCCCGCACATGCTCTGTGTGTGGACATTGCGAAAAAAACAACCGAAAGTCTCAAGAGCATTTCTCCTGTTTGATCTGTAAACACACCGAACATGCGGACATCAATGCCGCACGGAACATTCGCTTCAAGGCCGCAATCAATCGGCCTATCGCAGTCTGAATCGAACGCTTGAACTGCAAACCCCCACTACAGCCTCGGCTGAGTGGCCGGTAGTTGATCTCCTCGCAGTATGTTTTTCAAGGGCCAATTTGCATTTCTACACATCCAATTTCCTGGCGGTTAGCCATTCGACCATAGCCGGATCGCGATGAGAGAAGAACGCGCTGGTCGCAGTATCCATTGCCGTGATCCTGTTCATGTCAGAGTCTGACAGTTCAAAATCCATGACATCGATGGTTTCCATCATGCGTTCTTTAATAATTATTGCGACTTTTTAAAATTCCCGGCGGTTATTTTTTATAAAAGATTGCATTTCCTTACTTTGAAAAAGGATTTTTGTCTTCTTTTTGAATGTCAACAAGCGGATGGAGGGAATCTATTCGACCTATGTTAACTTCTATTCCTTTCTTCTTACTAAACGCAAAGGAATTTGAACAGGAATATCAATGTTGAGTTTACAGAAAAAGGACGAAGAAGTGATTCTCTTGTATGCGAATATCCCTGATCACAAGAGACCTCGCTAAGCTTTCTTTTCCCTTCTCACGGAACGAGGCATCAATTCCTCTTTACGATCCTAATGCCATTGCAAAAAATATTGATATAACGCACCCCTTCCAGTAAACTCGATCAAAAGGAGAAACCATGGCCTCTTCCATCGAAGCGATTCAGAAAATTCTTCAGGAAACCGTCGCACCTGGCATCAGCGATCTTCGGGAACGATTGACACGCGTGGAAGTCGAGATCAAGCGACTAGATGACAAAATCGACAATGGGCTTGCCCGACTAGACGACAAAATCGAGAATGGGCTTGCCCGGCTAGATGCCAAAATCGACAACGGATTTGCTCGTATGGACGAACGTTTCTTGCGTCAGGATGCACGAATGGATCATCTGGAAGATAAACTTTCCACCGCCCTTGATATCCGAGAACGATTGGCAGCTCTTGAAGCAAAAATGGCTTCCCGATAGATTCCTGTAGAAAGACGGCCAGACATGATTCATTTTAGTCCCGCAGCGGAAACGATCCTCATCATGGGCCTTTTCCTTTCGGCTCTACTCGGTGGAATTCTCTTGTATGGGAATATCCATGACCGCAAAAAACCACGTTAATCCACCAGAGTGAATATTCGCTCTGAAGGACCGTTACAGGCTGGACTTCATGAGCCCGCCGTATGATTTCCACCCCGCTTCAGAGAGACCAAAACATTTGACCTTCCCCTCCTGAATCAGATTTTTTACGGCTCCGGCCACCTCTTTGATTCGTTCAGGACGACTGTCTAATCCTTCGCTTGAATTTCCTTCCTTAAAGCCAGACTTGGTGGCAATCACCACATTGTCCCGAAAGGGTTCAAAGACTTCTGCAACAGTTTCTTCATTAATGAATGCCCCATAGGCTCTGGCTGTACCAAAAAAGGTGATTCCCCTCCCGCCGACCGGATCAAGTAGAGGGCCTCCGATTTTGCCACCGCAGGGCCCAACCCATAGCTCAAATGGAGAACACATGCAATCTGCTCATTCCCAATGACTGTATCTTCATATACCGTCCTCCTGAATAAAAAACATGGTAGACGTTGTCATCGAATAGTCCCGAACCTTCATGAATCCAATCTATCACTGAACAGGCGAGAGCGGTAGAACGATCCTATTTATTCATTGCCTATTCATACGTTTTTTAAAATTAAAATTTTTCTTTTCGGATTGGGCTGGTAAAATCTGGAATGGAATAAACATTGGAAAGGGTTAGGTCTTAAAAAGACACAAATGGATCTGGCCCTTGAAACGCCAGGAGGAGGTATTGCTCGATTGATGAGAAACGCTCATCTGCTGATCATAGTTAAGAGGGATTCAACTGAAAAGGTTGACTTTGTGAGCATGGCTGGTGTTGGTGGGCCGAGGGAGGATCGAACTCCCAACCCGCTGATTAAGAGTCAGCTGCTCTGCCAATTGAGCTATCGGCCCGAAGAATTAATAGCAGGTATCAGCTAGAAATTCAAGGGGAAGGAGAAGATTCCTTCCCTCTTCGGGCCAATATTTAGTCTTGATCCTGTTCTTCCTCTTCAACAATTCCCTCGGGAATCCACTCACTTGACCTGCGAACCGAAAACAGTCGCTCCCCTTCAGGAGCCATCGGGCAGACCCCGGCAGGACAAATATGCTTCTCTACATGAGACATCCATTCTTCCTTGAAATACTCAAGAGAACTGAGAGGCACACTCGGAGCGCTCTTTCCAAGGCCGCAAATGGATGACTCCATCATGTAATCCCCGATCCGGACCAGAAGGTCAAACATCTCAGGTTTCCCCTGCCCGTGAACGATCTGGTCCAGAATCTCATAGTAGTCCTCTGTTCCGTCACGACATGGAGTGCACTGGCCACAAGACTCATGATGGCTGAAAGCGGACATCCAGTAGGCAAGATCCACCATGCAGGTCGAGTCGTCCAGCACAATAACCGAGGCGGAGCCCAAAAAAGAGCCCGTCAAGGCAACAGAAGGATAATCGAGAGAGATATCGAGATGCTCCGGAAGGAGAAGCCGGCTTGCCGAGCCCGCAGGAAGGATCGCCTTCAGCTTGCGGCCGTTGGGAATCCCGCCCCCCAAAACCATGATCACCTCACGAAGGCTCATTCCGAAGGGAACCTCATAGAGTCCCGGCTTCGCGATGTGCCCTGACAGACAAAAAAGCTTTGTCCCCGGAGTAGCTTCGTCACCAAGGGACTTATACCATTCCCCGCCCTTCAGAATAATGGAAGGGATGTTGGCAAGGGTTTCGACATTCTGAACATCTGTAGGCCTTCCCCAGAGCCCCACATCGGTAATCCTGGGCGGTTTGTTCCTGGGCAATCCGCGACGCCCCTCAAGGCTATTGATCAGCGAGCTTTCCTCGCCGCAGATATATGCGCCTGCCCCTCGATACAGCCGGATATCGTAAGAAAATCCCGACCCCAGAATGTGTTCTCCCAGGAATCCCCGCTGGCGGGCTTCATCAATCGCCTTTTCAAGGATCCGCCAGGAACCGGGATATTCTGCCCGAAGATAGATATAACCGAGATTCGCCCCAACAGCATAACCGGCCAGAATGATCCCCTCGATCAGGCTATGGGGATCACGCTCCATGATGTAGCGGTCCTTGAAGGTCCCTGGCTCGCCCTCATCCGCATTGGCTACAACATACTTCACACCTTCATGTTTTTTCACCGCAGCAAGCTTCGCGCCGGTCGAATAGTCCGCACCTCCTCGACCTCCCAGGCCAGATAGCCGGATCTCGTCGATGACCGCATCCGGAGACATTGATGACAGAGCCTTCTTCAGGGCATTGTACCCACCCTTCTCGAGATAGGAGTCCATCTCAACTGTTACAGGAGAGGCCAGATCGTTAAAAACCACCGTTTTTCCCTTGATGGGTTCTCCGATAGGAGTTGGAACAGGACAAATCGTGGGACCGCTGCTCTTGTATCTTGAAAGGATTTCAGGGAGGGACTCAGGAGTGACATTCAGGTACACATCCTCATCAATCATGAGCGAAGGTCCTTCCGCACACTGTCCAAGACACTGGGCCGGCCTCAGCGTGAAAAGGCCATCGGATGTCGTTTCCTCAATTCCGATCCCGAGATTTCTGGAAAGGGCCCTGAAGAGCTTCTTCCCTCCATTGTTCAGGCAGGGATTCGTAAGACAGGGGCGAATGACATGGTGGCCAGAAGGATGAAATGAAAAAAACTGGTAGAATGTCCCGATTCCCAAAACATCGGAAGGAGAAAGGGATGTCTTCCTGGCAATTTCCCTGACCTCCTCTTCCCGGATATAGTTGGACCGTCCCATTGCGTCGTGGAGAAGTGGCAAGACAGCCTGTTCTGGTCGCTCCCAGGATGCGGAGGAATCAGAACAAGCGGTCTCTTTGAAGGATGCGTCACCCGATATACGATCTGAGTCCAAGATTGACCTCCTTTTACATGATTGCCTTCACCTTGTCATTTCTGGGAAAATAAACGACATTACAGGATGTTCCCTCTAATGGGTTCACCCATTGAACTACACCCTAACATCCTGCCATAACGGGGAGATAAAATGAACAGGTTGAAAGAGCGTCAATCATTTTCCGGGAAGATCAGACTGTTGCTGTTTTTTTTACTGATCGCGAACGTTTCCCTGACCGCCTGCTCAACAAACCCGGTGGAACTGCACCCCTACCAGAAAAACACAACCATTCCAGCCACACCTGAAGAGTCCAGAGCCATTCTTGAATCCATTGAAAAAACCCATCCGGGAATCCATATCGAAGCCTCGCTCTCCCCCGCCGGAACAGCGACCAATGCCAAGATTACGGTGCGAACCTCCCGCAAGGAACATCTCGTCAACAAGGGATTCCAGAAAATTGAGGGCAAAACCGAGATTTACCCCGCCTGCCAGCACTGGTTCTATCTGACAAGGAACTTCGATCCGGCTTGTGGGGGCGGGAAACTATGGGGAACAGCCTCTGCTATTTTTGTCGATGGAGTCGGGATAGGAGCTCTTTTTGATCTCGTTCAGCTTGGGCGATACCCGTTTACTTGGACCAAGACCGATCTCTCAAACCCGCAAATGACCGATGAAGTGGCCGATCTGGCGAAGAAAATGGCTTTGTCGGCCAAAAACAAAGCGACTCTTTCAGCTCCAAGGTGAAGGAACTGAAAGAGCACTCTCTGTGGAATATTGTTCAGGATCTGCGTCTTGCGCGGCGTCCTGTCGATGAAACAACCCTCACCGGTTGCAGCTCTGACCTGCGGGAGTGTGCAAGAAGCTTGGACAGAAAAACAACCGGAACCAAAACAAAAAGAGTGATCAGCAAAGAACCAAGCATCTTCCCACCTTCTTTCATCACCAGAAAAAATGATCCGGTCAAAGGGAAGGCCGGACAAAAAACCGACCACCTCCCCGGAACGCTCCCTCAAGGTCGAATCTTTCCAACAGGAGCTCCAATGGTTTCAATATATTCCCTCACCGGAGCCTCGTCAACCTTTTTGACCGCCCAATCCAGTGATTTGGCACACGGTTTGGCCACATTGCGGCTTTTTTCAAAGGCTTCCGGAAAAAGAAGCTCGTTCATGACACCAACGGCAATCGACTTGCAACATTATCGGAACAGCCATCACCTCATTCAAGACCGAGTCGGCCCAACATGTCAGGTGTAATCTGGACAGGAATGGAAGAAGCCCTCAATGAGCTGAAAACCCCATTTGAAGGATCCATCTCCGAAGATACGGATTACTGCAAAAATGTCCCTGATCCCATTCACAAGCTTTATACGGGGAATAACCTTCCCATCTTGAAATACCTGCTTGGAGAGATCTCCGGGGAGGTCAGGGTGATTTATATTGACCCGCCCTACAACACCGGGAGCATTCTGAACTATCACGACCGCTTTTCGGTTTCATACAAAAAAAACTCTCCCCTCAAACGGGCCGAAGATTTCGATGAATGGCTCAGCAAACCCTCGGCGGACCATAGCCCCTGGATGAGCTTCATGTTTCCAAGACTTGCACTAGCCAGGAAGCTTCTCCGCCCGGATGGCGTGATTTTTATCAGCATCGATGATCGGGAGCTCCCGAGGCTCAGGCTTTTGATGGATTGGATCATGGGGGAAAAGAACC